>CAYLNK010000019.1:0-30703 GCA_964384675.1 uncultured Holophagales bacterium
CGACCCGGTCGTCCGGCCCGCCGCGCCGCCGCCCCGGCTCCGGCCGTGGCGCCGACCGTCGTCACGACGGCCGAGCTCGTCCCGGCCGAGGCCGTTGCCGAACCGGGTCCGGCCCCGATGGTGAGCGTCGAGCCGACGCCGTCGCGCGGGATCATCTCTCTCCATTTCGAGGGGAAGGGCGCGCCGGAGGACCTCGCGGCGTTCTTCCGCTCGCTGGCGGAGCGGGCCGGGAGGATCTGAGCCCGCCCACGGACCGGGTGGCGGGTGGATTTGACCCGCCCGCTGCCCGCCCCCATAATCCGCGGTCCCCGCGCTGGGGGGTCGTCCAACGGTAGGACTCCAGACTCTGGATCTGGCTATCGGGGTTCGAATCCCTGCCCCCCAGCCAGCTTTGCCCTCGCTTCGCGAGGGAGCTCGGCGCCGGGCGCCGAGCCGAAAGCTGGCTAGCATCATGTTGCGGGGGAACCCGCGCGCGGTTTAGTGAGACGCGCCGGGCTTCGCTCCGGCCCGTTTCCACAGACCCTCGCGTTGCCGCTCGGGTTCCCCCGGGCCCCCTCCACCGCCCCGTGGGTTTGATTACTTTCTGACGATCCGCGCGGCGGCTGCCGCCAGGGCGGCTCCCGTCACGTCCGCCAGGACGTCGGCGGCTTCGGGGGTGCGATTCGGGACGTACGACTGGTGGAGCTCGTCCGTGATTCCCCAGGCGAGCGTTCCGAGGATCGCCGCCAGCGCGGCCTTCCGGTCGCTCCAGCCTTCCTCGTGTCCGGCGTAAAGCGCGAAGAGGGCGGTCAGGCCGAAGTAGCCGGCGTGGATCAGCTTGTCGGCGTGGGGAAACAGGAAGACGTTCGGGAGCTTCGGCCTCGAGGAGAGCGCGAACTCGATCGCGAGGAGCGCGACCACCGGGCTCCAGCGGAGGAGCCTCTTCACGCGGGGGGCGTCTCGATCCTGTCCGCGAACGCCCGGATGCGGCGCAGCGACGTCTCCTTGCCGAGGAGCACCAGGACGTCGAAGAGCGGCGGGGAGGCGGTCGAGCCGGTGACCGCGAGGCGGATCGGCTGGGCCACCTTGCCGAGCGCGAGGCCCTGGCCGGCCGCGAAGGCCCGCGCCGCTTCCTCCAGGCGGTCGTGGGTGTATTCGGGGAGCGCCTCGAGCGACGCCGCGAACGCGCGAAGGCTCGCCGGCAGCTCGGGCTTCACGAGCTTCCTCAGTCCGTCGGGCTCGAACTCCCGCGGGTCGTCGCCGTAGATCGCGAGACTCCTGGCCAGCTCGGGCAACGTCTTCGCGCGGGAGCGGTGCAGCTCGAGGGCCGCGAGGAGCGTCGGCTCGTCGCGATCGGGAAGCTGGCCGGCGAGGAGCGACAGGAGGCGTGGCGCGGGTGTCTCCTGCAGGTACTGGCCGTTCAGCCAGGTCAGCTTCTCGTGGTCGAAACGGGACGGCGACGGGCCGATCCGCTCCAGCGAGAACGCCTCGACCATCTCCTGAAGGCTCATCCGCTCGCGGTCCCCGCCGGGCGACCAGCCGAGGAGCGCGAGGAAATTGACGAGCACCTCCGGCAGGATCCCCTGGGCCCGGAACTCCTCCACTCCGGCCGCCCCGTGCCTCTTGGAGAGCTTCTTGCCGTCGGCGCCCAGGATCATCCCCAGGTGACAGAAGACCGGCGGCTCGTGGCCGAGCGCGCGGAAGAGCGCGACGTGCTTGGGCGTGTTGGGGAGATGGTCGACGCCCCGGATGACGTGGGTGATTCCCATCGCGACGTCGTCCACGCAGACCGAGAAGTGGTAGAGCGGGTGGCCGTCGGAGCGGAGGAGGACGAAGTCGTCGAGCGCGGCCGCCGGGAACTCGGCCCGCCCCTGGACGACGTCGTCGACGACGATCGGCTCGTCCGGCATCCGGAGCCGCACGACGAAGCGTTCTCCGGCCGTGGCGCGGCGATCCGACTCGTCCTTCGGGATCGAGCGGCCGGCCCCCGAGTACCGGTACGCCGCGCCCGCCGCTTCGGCCTCCCGCTTGGCCGCCTCGAGCTCGTCCGGCGTCTCGAACGCGCGGTACGCCTTGCCCTCGTGAAGGAGCCGCTCGGCCGCCTGCCGGTACAGGTCGCCCCGTTCGCTCTGGAAGAACGGCCCCTCGTCCCAGCTCATCCCGAGCCAGGTCATGGCGTCGAGGATCTGCTGGGTGAGCTCCTTCCGGCTCCGCTCCACGTCGGTGTCCTCGATCCGGAGGATGAAGGTGCCGCCGTGGCGGCGCGCGAAGAGGAAGTTGTAGAGCGCCGTGCGGGCGCCACCGACGTGGAGGGACCCGGTGGGCGACGGAGCGAAACGGACGCGGGGTGCGGTGGTCATGGAGCCGGCGAATATACCCGTAAGATCCGCGGCCCATGAGTGGCGCCGGATCCGTCGCTGGGGATCGCCGCGGGGCGCTGGTCGCCGACCTCTCCCTCGTCGGCGTGACGGCGATCTGGGGGTCGACGTTCGTCGTCAACAGGCTGGTCCTGGAGACCACGCCGCCCCTGCTCTTCCTGATCCTCCGTTTCGGGCTGGGTGGGCTGCTCCTCTGGCTGCTGTCGCGCGGGCGCCCACGGACGCCGGGCCTCTGGCGCGACGGTGCCGTGATCGGAGCGCTCCTCGCGGTCGGCATCGGGACCCAGATCACGGGTCAGCTCTTCACGTCGGCGTCCAAGGCGGCATTCGTGACCGGGCTCTCCGTGCCGCTGACGCCGCTGGTCGGCTTCCTCGCGACCCGCAAGCTCCCGAGCCGCGAGAACCTGGTCGGGCTCGTGCTCGCCGCCACGGGCTTCGTGGTGCTGGCGTGGCCGAAGGACGCCGCGGGGGTGAACGCCGGCGACCTCCTGATCCTCGGCACGGCGGTGTCGTACGCCTACCTGATCGTCTACCTGGCGGACGCCGCGCCGCGCCACGACGCCCGCTGGTTCTCGACCGCGCAGATCGCCTTCGGCGCCCTCGGCGTGGGGCTGGCGCGCCTCGTCCTGACGCCGTTCCTGCACCACGACAACCCGTTCTTCGCGGCGGAGCGCCGGGCGATCGTCTTCACCCCGCGCCTCGTGCTCGCCGTCCTCTGGATGGCGGTGATGGCGACGGTGGTGACGTTCATCGTCCAGACGTGGGCGCAGGCCCGGATGACGGCCACGCACGCCGCGATCGTCTTCGCGCTGGAGCCGGTCTTCACCACGCTCTTCGCGGCGGCCTTCCTGGGAGAGAGGCTCGGCGCCCGCGAGGTCGCGGGCGCCGTCCTGGTGCTGCTCGGGATCGTGGTGTCGGAGCTGCCGTCCAGGAGGTAGCCGTCACTCCAGCCGGAAGGTGAGGGTGTAGGCGTAGGCGCCGCGCGCCACCACGACGACGAGCCCGGAGCGGCCGAAGCTCTGCTGCACCTCGCGGTTCAGGTCCTCCATCGAGGTGACCTTCTGGCCGTTCACGGCGAGCACGAGGTCCCCTCGCTCGATTCCCTTGGCGTCGGCGGGCGACTCGCGGACGACGTCCGCCACGGTCAGGCCGTTCCGGCCGCGCGTGACGGTCATGCCGACCAGGCGCCGCAGCATGTCGAGGCCCAGGTCCTCGGGGAGCCGCGCGGTGGTGACGCTGGCCGTGCGCTCCGCGCCGCGGCGGCGGAGCGTCAGCTCCACCGTCTTGCCCGGGGCCAGGGAGGCGAGGAGGGTGTCGTAGTCCTCGCGGCTCTCGACGGGCTTGCCGTCGAGGGCGGTCAGGAGGTCTCCGACCTTCACACCCGCCCGGTCCGCGGGGGACTCCGGGTAGACCTGCTGGATCTTCAGGCCGAGCCCGCGCGCGGACGCGCGCGACGCGTCGGACGAGACGGTCGACCCGCGCATGCCGAGCCACACCGGTTTCACCTGTCCGAAGCGCAGGAGGTCGTCGCTGATCCGCCTGGCCCGGTCGATCGGGATGGCGAAGCCGATGGTGTTGGCGCCCCCGACGATGGCGGTGTTGATGCCGATCAGGTCGCCGACCACGTTGACGAGGGCGCCCCCGGAGTTGCCCGGGTTGATGGCGGCGTCGGTCTGGATGAAGTCGGAGTACGTGCGTCCCGCCTCGCCCTGCACGGTGCGATGGATCGCCGAGACGATCCCGGTGGTGACGGTGTTGGAGAGCCCGAACGGGTTGCCGAGCGCGATCACCGTCTCGCCGATCATCAGGTCCGCGGTGGTGCCGACCTTCACGGAGCGGAGGCCCTTCCCGTCCACCTTCAGGACGGCGAGGTCGTTGTCGGCGTCGGCGCCGAGCACCTCGGCCTCCATCTCCTTGCCGTCGGACGTGGTGACCAGGATCCGCGAGGCGCCGGAGACGACGTGGTCGTTCGTGACGACGATCCCGCTCGGGTCGATGATGACGCCGGAGCCGAGCGACTCGGTCTTGTAGCCGCGGCGGTCCTGCGGGGCGAAGTCGAAGAAGAACGACTCGAAGCCGCTCGCCCGGCGGCGCACGAGGCGTTCGGCCGAGATGTTCACGACGGCCGGACCGACCTTCTCGACGGCGGCGACGATCGGGCTGCGCCGCTGCTCCTGCGCCGCGGAGCGCGCCGTCTGTGCGGGCGCGGAGGCGGAGAGGACGAGCGCGGCGGCGAGAGCCGCCGCGCGAACGACAGGGTCGACGTGGTTCGTCATCCGCCGGAGCCCGCCGCCTTGACCTCGATCGCGGGCGCCTTGGGGGCGGTCTCGATCTTGATCTGCTTCGGCTTGGTCTCCTCGCGTTTCGGTAGCGCGACCGTGAGGATGCCGTTGTCGAACGTCGCCTTGATCCCCTCGGCGGACACCGTGCCGGGGATGGAGAACGAGCGGACGAACTTCCCGTAGCTCCGCTCGACGCGGTGGTAGTTCTCGTCTCCGCTCTCCTTCTCGAACTTCCGCTCCCCCTCGACGGAGAGGACCCCGTCCTCGAAGCGGAGGTGGATCTGGTCCTCCTTGAAGCCGGGCAGCTCGGCCTTCAGGACGAGCCTGTCCTTGGTCTCGAAGATGTCGACGGGCGGGGCCCAGGTGCCGGTGAAGAGCTCCTCCTCGCGGCGGCCCGCCGAGCGGGAGAGCGTGTCCTCGAACACGCGGTTCATCCGGTCCTGGAGCGTCGCGAGCTCACGGAACGGGTCGGTCCAGCGAATGACGGCCATGTCGAATACCTCCTTGGCTCGTCCGGGGTCTCCCCGGAACGGATCTCAGACGGCGACGGGAACGGTCTGGGGCACGGGCGCTCCGGCCTCGAAGGCGAGAGCGCCCCCCCTCACGGAGAGGGTGACGACGGAGCCCTCGCCGACCTCTCCGGCGAGGAGCTTCAGGGCGAGCGGGTCCTGCACCAGCTTCTGGATCCGGCGCTTCAGCGGGCGGGCGCCGTACACCGGATCGAAGGCCTCCTCGGCCAGGAGCCGGCGGGCGGGCGTGTCCCACGCGAGAGTGATGCCGCGCGAGGCCACCAGCTTGGCGACCTCACGGAGCTGCAGGTCGACGATCTTCTCGATGTCGTCGCGCTCCAGGCGGCGAAACGTGACGATGTCGTCGATCCGGTTCAGGAACTCGGGACGGAAATGGTCGCGCAGCGCCTGCTCGACGCCGCGGCGGAGCATCGCCTCGTCGTGCCCCTGGTGCTCCTGGATGTAGTGCGAGCCGATGTTGGACGTCATCACCAGGACGGTGTTCTTGAAGTCGACCACGCGTCCCTTGCCGTCGGTGAGGCGGCCGTCGTCCAGCACCTGCAGGAGCGTCGACCAGACGTCCGGATGCGCCTTCTCCACCTCGTCGAAGAGGACGACGGAGTACGGCTTCCGGCGCACGGCCTCGGTGAGCTGCCCCCCCTCGTCGTGCCCGATGTAGCCGGGAGGGGCGCCGATCATGCGGGAGACGGTGTGCTTCTCCTGGTACTCGGACATGTCGAGGCGGACCATCGCCGTCTCGTCGTCGAAGAGGAACGCGGCGAGCGCGCGGGCCAGCTCGGTCTTGCCGACGCCGGTCGGGCCCAGGAAGAGGAACGAGCCGATCGGCCGCCGCGGGTCCTTCATCCCGGCGCGGGCGCGGCGGACGGCGTTCGAGACGACGTGCACCGCCTCGTCCTGTCCGATGACCCTCATCTTCAGGCGCTCGTCCATCCGCAAGAGCTTCTGCGTCTCCCCCTCGACCATCCTCGCAACCGGGATGCCGGTCCATTTCGACACGATGGCGGCGATGTCCTCCTCGTCCACCTTCTCGCGCAGGATCGCGCCCCCCTTCTGGAGCTCGTCGAGGCGCGCGGAGGCGGAATCGAGGTCCTTCCTGAGGCGGGTGAGCGTGCCGTATCGCAGCTCGGCGGCCTTGTTCAGGTCGCCCTGCCGCTCGGCCTGCTCGGCGGCGACGCGGGTCTCGTCGAGCTGCTTCTTGAGCCCGCGAATGACGCCGATGGCGTCCTTCTCGGTCTTCCAGCGTGCCTTCTTGGCCGAGGACTCCTCCTTCAGCTCGGCGAGCGTCTTCTCGAGCGCGGCCAGGCGCTCCCGGGCCGGGCGGGCGTCGTCCTTCTGGAGGGCCTTCCGCTCGATCTCGAGCTGGAGGACCTTTCTCTCGATCTCGTCGATCGCGGTCGGGAGGGAGTCGATCTCCATCTTCAGCTTGGAGGCCGCCTCGTCGATCAGGTCGATCGCCTTGTCGGGGAGGAAGCGGTCCGCGATGTAGCGGTTGGAGAGCGTGGCCGCGGCCACCAGCGCGGCGTCGGTGATCTTCACGCCGTGGTGCACCTCGTACCGCTCGGCGAGGCCGCGCAGGATGGCGATGGTGTCCTCGACGGACGGCTCGCCCACCAGCACCGGCTGGAAGCGGCGCTCCAGGGCCGGGTCCTTCTCGACGTGCTTGCGGTACTCGCCGACCGTGGTCGCGCCGATGGCGCGCAGATCGCCGCGGGCGAGGGCCGGCTTGAGCATGTTGCCGGCGTCCATCGCTCCCTCCGCCGCGCCGGCGCCGATCAGCGTGTGGAGCTCGTCGATGAAGAGGATGACGCGTCCCTCGGACTCCTCGACCTCCTTGATGACGGCCTTGAGGCGCTCCTCGAACTCGCCCCGGTACTTCGCGCCGGCGACCATGGCTCCGAGATCGAGGGAGACGACGCGCTTGTCCTTGAGGGTCTCGGGGACGTCGCCCGCGACGATCCGCCGCGCCAGCCCCTCGACGATGGCCGTCTTGCCGACGCCCGGATCGCCGATGAGGACCGGGTTGTTCTTGGTGCGGCGGGTGAGGACCTGCATAACCCGGCGGATCTCCTCGTCCCGGCCGATGACCGGGTCGAGCTTGCCGCGCTTGGCGAGGTCGGTCAGGTCCTTCGCGTATCGCTTGAGGGCCTGGTACTTCTCCTCGGCATTCTGGTCCGTGACGCGCGAGGAGCCGCGGACCTCCTTCAGCGCCGCGAGGAGCGAGGTCTCCGAGAGGCCGCGGGCGGTGACGATCTTCGACGCCTTGCTCTTCCCCTCGCGTACGACCGCGAGGAGGAGGTGCTCGACGGCGACGTAGTCGTCCTTGAACTCGGCGGCGGCCTTCTCGGCCGCGTCGAGGAGACGGAGCAGGGAAGCGGACGGGCGGGCCTCGGCCGCGGCGCCCCCGACCTTGGGAAGACGCTCGACCTCCCGTTCCAGGTCGTCCACGGTGGCCGGAACGGGCACGCCGACGCGGTCCAGCAGGGCGGGCGCTGTGCCCCCCTCCTGCTCGAGGAGCGCGAGGGTCAGGTGCTCCGGGGTGATCTCCGGGTTACCGGCCTCCCGGACGAGCTGTGCGGCGCGCTGGAGGGCTTCCTGGGCCTTCAGGGTCAGCTGGGTCTTCATGGGGCGCTCCTCCGGCGGGTAATATATTATCTTAGTCGCATCATGTCAATGTTCTGTTCCTACATCATCGCGTTAGATAAATGGGACCTCGGGATCGGCGCCCGATGTCGCCCTGTTTCACCCGTTCGGGTGAGGCGAACCGGGTTCGAGACACGTAAATTGGTTACGGATGATTCTCGTCAGGCGGCAGCATGGCGCGTTCTACTTCCTGGGACGCGAACCCGACGATCAGGCGGCGCTCAGCCGGCTCGTGGATGGATTCCCGGGACATCCCGTCGAGGTCGTGTTCCGGCGACAGGGCCTCGTGATCGCCCGGGTCGGGACTCCCGTCGTCCCCTCCGGGGCCCGGCCGGAGTTCGCGGCGGTGGACCTCGAGGTGCCGGCCGCCGAGCGTCTGCACCCGTAGAGTCGGAGAGTCGGAGAGTCGTAGAGTCGATCGTCTACGGGTTCCGGGTGTCCGTCGCCCCGGCGGAGTCGAAGCCGCGGGCCCGGAGCAGGCACGAGTCGCAGTGCCCGCACGGGGCGCCATCCGCCGACGGGTCGTAGCAGGAGCTCGTCATTCCGGGGTCGACGCCGAGCGCGAGCGCGAGCCGGACGATCCCGGTCTTGTCTATCCGGAGGAGCGGCGCGCGGATCGAGAGCGGGACGCCCTCGGCGCCGGCGCGTGTGCCGAGCCGAGCGACCCGCTCGAATGCGCGCAGGAACGCGGGCCGGCAGTCCGGGTAGCCCGAGTAGTCGAGCACGTTCGCCCCGATGACGATCTCGGTGGCGCCGGCCACCTCGGCCGCGGCGAGGGCGAACGACAGGAACACGGTGTTGCGGGCGGGCACGTAGGTCGATGGCACGGCGACCGCGTGGAGCGCGCCCTTCGGCACCGGCAGCGACCGATCCGTCAAGGCCGAGCCGCCCAGCTCGCCGAGGCCCGGCACGGCGACGACGCGGTGGGAAGCGGCCCCGAACGCCGCCGCGAGCCGGCGGGCGCAGGCCAGCTCGACGCCGTGGCGCTGCCCGTAGTCGAAGGAGACCGCATGGACGATCCAGCCCCAGCGGGTCGCGAGCGCCAGGCACGTGGCGCTGTCGAGGCCGCCCGAGAGGAGGGCCACGGCGGTGCGCGGCCCGGGAGCGGGGGGCCCGGGGATCCGGATCGCCGCCAACGTCAGCGCCCCGGCACGTCGCCCCAGAGGAGCTTGTGCAGCTGGAGGTTGAGCCGGATCGGGCGCCCGCTGTCACGGACCCATTCGGCCAGCTGTCCGGCGAGCGGGGAGCGCGCCCCGTCGAAGACGGGCGACACCAGGACGGCGCACCTGCGGTCGAGCTCGTGATCGCCCACGACCGCGAGCGCCCAGTCGAAGTCGGCGCGGTCGGCGACGACGAACTTCACCTCGTCCCGCGGACCGAGGAAGGCGAGGTTCCCGAAGTCGTTCGCGGCCTCCATCCCGGAGCCGGGGCACTTCAAGTCCACGATCTTGATCACACGCGGATCGACGCGGTCGAGAGGGACGTGGCCTCCGGTCTCGACCAGGACCGTGTAGCCGGCGTCGAGGAGCGCGGTCGAGAGCTCGTAGAACCCGTCCTGCTCGAGCGGCTCGCCACCCGTCAGCTCGACGAGGCGCACCCCCAGGCCGGCCACCTCCCGGAGGACGTCGTCGACCGCGCGCTCCCTCCCGCCGTGGAAGGCGTAGGCGCTGTCGCACCAGACGCAGCGGAGCGAGCAGCCGGTGAGCCGCACGAACGCGCACGGCAGGCCGGCGAACGTCGACTCGCCCTGCAGGCTCCGGAACACCTCGGTGACGGTGAGACGCGTCTCCACCCGCCGATCATACGGAGCGGCGCGCCGGCGCAGGCCGACCGGGCAGGAGCGACAGCAAGGTGCCGTAGAAGAAGCCGCTGAAGAAGACCATCAGGAACGGCAGGGCGGCCCAGAGGCCGAGCGAGACGGCCCAGGCGAGCGACCCGGCGAAATAGAGCGCCAGGGCGGCCTCCGCGGCGAGCGCCGGACGCACCGGCGAACGGTAGAAGCCGCGGGTCGCGCGGCCCCGCTTCGGCGTGCGCAGGAAGGGCGTCGCGCGTCCGGCGAGAGCCTCGATCACCCCGATGGCGTTCCCCACGGCCATCCCGATCCCGAGCGACATCATCATCGGCACCAGCCGGATCGTCTTGCGCCAGGCGCGGCCGAGCGCGCGCTGCGACACGATGTAGAACGCTCCCACCGAGACCGAGGAAAGGAGGAAGAGCGGCAGGTCGATCCAGAGGAGGCGCAGCCAGCCGAGCCGCGCGCGGATCTCGATCGACGGCACCACGAGGAGGGCGAGCAGCACCACGAGCGGGTACGACAGGTTGTTCGTCAGGTGGAGGAAGGCCTCCAGCTTCGTGGCGAGCGGCAACGGCGCGGCGAGGACGTCGCCCAGGAGGCGTCGCGCCACCTCGATCGCCCCCTTGGTCCAGCGCCCCTGCTGCGACTTGAAATCGCGCATCGTGGCGGGCACCTCGGCGGGTGCCGTGACGTCGTTCAGGAAGACGAAGCGCCAGCCACGCAGGAGCGCCCGGTAGGACAGGTCCAGGTCTTCGGTGAGCGTCTCCCCGGACCAGCCGCCGGCGTCCTCGATGGCGCTCCGCCGCCAGACCCCGGCCGTACCGTTGAAGTTGAAGAAGTGACCGCACCGGAACCGCACGGCCGACTCCAGCACGAAGTGTCCGTCCAGGAAGATCGACTGGAGCCGCGTCAGGAGCGAGTCCTCACGGTTGAGGTGCTCCCAGCGCACCTGCACCAGCGCCGTCGAGGGCTCGGCGAAGAAGGGCAGCGTGCGCTGCAGGAAGTCTGGGCCCGGGACGAAGTCGGCGTCGAAGATGGCGACCAGGGGCGCCGGTCCGTCGGGATGGCCGGCATCGACCGCCAGGCCGTGGGCGAGCGCGCCCGCCTTGTACCCGTCCCGCCCCGCGCGGCGGACCACCGTCACCTCGCGCCCCGGGCCGCGCAGCCGCCCGGCGACGCCCTCCGCGACGGCGGTCGTCTCGTCGTCCGAGTCGTCGACCAGCTGCACGCGCAAGGGGCCGCTCCAGCCAAGCGCGGCGCATGACTGGAGGAGCCGTTCCACGACCAGCCGCTCGTTGAAGACCGGCAGCTGCACGAGGACCGGCGTCGCGGGCGGGATCCCCGCGGCGGGCGGGTCGGGGTCGCGGTCCGGGACTCGATAATGCCGCGCGATGAGCCGCAGCCGATGAGAGCCGTAGAAGGCCAGGCCCGCGAGGGCCAGGTAGTAGGCGGCGAGGACGAGGCCCTCCCCGGCGGTCAGCATCGTCTCTCGCTCCCGATCATCTTGATCGCGGCGCTCCTCGTCCGCATTCCGTTCGTGCTGCTCCCGCCGGCTTTCTCCGACGACGTCCACCGGCACCGGTGGGACGGCCGCGTGCTCGCCGCGGGAATCGACCCGTACCGTCACGCGCCGGCCGATCCGCGCCTTTCGCGTCTCGTCGACGCCGACGCACGCAAGATAAACCATCCCGGCATCCCGACGGTCTACGGTCCGCTGGCCCAGGGCCTCCTCGCGCTCCTGGCCCGCTCCCCGGCGAAGGCCTCGCTGACGTCCATCAAGGCGATGGCGGGCGCCTTCGACCTGGTCGCGGTCGGCGCTCTGTGGACGCTCGGACTGACGACCGGCGCCGGCTCGCTGCCGGCTCTCGCCTACGCGCTCCACCCGCTTTCGGTGATCGAGACCGCGGGGGAAGGGCACCTGGACGGGACCGCCGTCGCGCTCCTGCTCGTCGCTCTGGCGTGTGTCGCCCGGGGGCGCGGTCGCCCCGGCGCGATCGTCTACGGGGCCTCCGCGCTGGTGAAGGTCACACCGCTCGCCGCCGCCCCGGCCCTCTTCCGTTCGCTCGGACGCGCCGGCGCCGGCCTGTCGCTCCTGACGCTCGCGGCCGGGCTCGCTCCGTTCCACGGATCGGGCGGCCCGCTGCGCGGCCTCGCGACGTACGCGCGGCGCTGGGAGGCCAACGGCGTCCTCTACCCCGACCTGGTGCGGCTCCTGGACCGGACTCACGCCGCCCGCCACGCCAAGGAGACGTTCGCGGGCGTGAAGGCGCTCCTGGGCCACCCCGCCTTCCTGGACCGGCTCTGGGGTCTCTTCTACACCGGGTTCCTGGCGCGTGCGCTCCTGGGCGGGCTCTTCCTCGTCGGAGCGTGGCGGATCCTCCGTGGCGAGCCGGACTCGACGCGGGCGACGGGCCTCCTCCTCGTTCTCCTCCTCGTCGTCTCGCCCACGCTCCACCCGTGGTACCTCCTCAACGTCCTCCCGTTCGCGCTCCTCTTCGGATGGGCCTCCGTGGGCTGGGTCGCCGGGGCGGTGCCGCTCGCCCACCTCGCGGGACGGGGGCTTCACCCGGACCTCGTCCGGGCGGTCGAGTACCTGCCCGCTCTCGTCCTCTACCTCGCGGTCGACCGGAGGCGCGCGCGATGAGGGTCCGTCTCGACCTGGCATACGACGGATCCGGCTTCGAGGGCTGGCAGATCCAGGAGGCGGAGCGGCCGGTGCGCACGGTCCAGGGCGAGCTGGAGGCCGTGCTCGCCGGTCTCTACGGCACGGGCCTCCGAATCCACGGTTCCGGCCGGACGGACACCGGGGTCCACGCGGACGGGCAGGTCGCCCACGTCGACCCGCCAAAGAGCCCACGGATACCCGTCGACGGCCTCCGGCGCGCCCTCAACTCGCGGCTGCCGGACGACGTGCGGGTGCTCGCGGTCGCGGAGGTCGCGCCGGAGTGGCACGCCCGCTTCTCGGCGCTCGGAAAGGTGTACGTCTATCGCCTGAGGCGCGGCGAGATCCTCCACCCGGTCACGGGGCGAAACGAGGCCCTCGCGCGGGAGCGCCTCGACGTCGGCGCGATGCGGGACGCGGCGCGACGGCTCCTCGGCCGCCGCGACTTCACGCCGTTCTCGCTGACGGGCTCGGACCCGACGACCACGGTCCGCACGTTGGCGCGGCTGGAGGTCGCGGAGGAGGGGAGCCTCCTCGTGATCACCGCGATCGGGGACGGTTTCCTGCGGGGGATGGTGCGCCGGCTCGTCGGCACGCTCCGTGATGTGGGGCGGGGGAGGACGCCACCGTGGCTCGCCCCGGAGCGTCCCGGCCCCCCCGCCGAGGCGCGAGGGCTTACACTTCACAAAGTGCTTTACGCTCCGGACTCGCTGCCGGAGGCCGGAGATACAATGTGAGGTTCGGGTCCCTGGAGGACGCGCCGGACGCCATGATCGACAAGGACACCATCGCCCTCCCGGGCACCGACGAGAGGTCGCTCCTCGACTCGCTGGATCTCACCCGGCTTCCGCGGCACGTCGCGGTGATCATGGACGGCAACGGTCGCTGGGCGCAGAAGCGGCGCCTGCCCCGCGTCGAGGGGCATCGGGCCGGCATCGCCTCGGTCCGGTCGACCGTGGAGACCGCCGCGCGGCTGGAGCTCGAGGCCCTCACCCTCTACGCGTTCTCGACCGAGAACTGGAAGCGGCCTCGGCTCGAGGTGATGACCCTGATGGCGCTCCTCAAGGAGTACCTGCGCCGCGAGCTCAAGACGCTCCTCGACAACGACATCTCGTTCCGCGTGGTGGGCCGGATGGACGGCCTCGACCCGTCGGTCCAGAACGCGCTCGAGCACGCGCTCACGGCCACCTCCCGCTGCCGGGGGATGGTGTTCAGCATCGCCCTCAACTACTCGGGGCGCGCCGAGCTGACCGACGTGGCGCGGGCCATCGCGCGCGAGGCCGCGGCCGGGACGCTGCGTCCCGAGGACGTCGACGAGGACGCCATCTCACGCCGTCTCTACACCGCGGGCCTCCCCGACCCCGACCTCCTCGTCCGGACGAGCGGCGAGCTCCGGATCTCCAACTTCCTCCTCTGGCAGATCGCCTACGCCGAGATCCACGTGACACCGGTCCTCTGGCCCGACTTCCGGTGCCGCCACTTCCTGGAGTCGATCGCGGAGTTCCAGCGGCGCGAGCGGCGGTACGGCGGCGTGCTCGAGCCGATGGCCGAGGGACACGAGCACGAGGGAACGGCTCACGCCACGCGGGCGGCGGCTTCCGGGTGAGGTTCCAGAGGGAGCTGACGGCGGCCGTCCTGATCCCCGCCGTCCTGGGTTTGCTGATCAAGGGTCCGACCTGGGGCTGGGCGCTCTTGGTGGCGCTCGCCTGCGCGCTCGCCCTGGTGGAGTTCTTCGGCCTGATCCGCGCCGCCGGGTGGATCGTTCCGCGCTGGGTGGCTCTCGCGCTCCTCCTCGCCATCCTGTTCGCCCAGTTCCGGGGCTCCCACGCGGCGCTCGTCGGGCTCGTGGCCGCGACCCTCGTCGTCATCCCGGCGCTCGTGATGTTCGCGTCGCCGCCCGAGTCGATCCTCCTGCCGTCCACCGCCGCGTCGGCCTTCGCGGTGCTGTACGTGGCGGCCGGGGGCGCGGCGTTCATCGGCCTCCGCGCGCTCGGCTGGCGGCCCGTCCTGTTCCTTCTCCTGATCGTCTGGGCCGGCGACTCGGCGGCGTACTACGTCGGCCGGAGGTGGGGGAAGAGGAAGCTCGCTCCCGTCGTCAGCCCGAAGAAGACGTGGGCCGGCCTCTTCGGCCAGCTCGGCGCCGGGACGCTCCTCGGCGCCGTGCTCGGCTATCTCTGGTCGGGCGGCGCGGGAGCGTGGCTCGTCGCGCTCTTCACCGCGGGCGTCGGGCTGCTCCTCTCCGTCGTCGCCGTGATCGGGGACCTCGTGGAGTCGACGTTCAAGCGCAGCTGCGCGGTCAAGGACTCGGGCGGCCTCCTCCCCGGGCACGGCGGCCTCCTCGACCGGCTCGACTCGCTCCTGTACGCGGGACCCGTCCTGCTGATCGCCCTCACGCTCGCGCCGTGGAGCCTCCCCCGATGACACGCAAGCGGATCGCCCTGATGGGGGCCACGGGCTCCATCGGGGACTCGGCCCTCTCCGTCGTGGCGCAGCTCCCCGAGCGGTTCGAGATCGTGACGATGGCCGCCGGCTCGAACCTCGAGAAGCTCCTCCCCGCGGTCGCCGCCCACCGTCCGAAGGTGGTGTCGGTGAAGACGCGCGAGGACGCCGAACGGATCCGCCTGGAGTTCCCGGGGATCGCCGTCGGCTTCGGGGAGCGGGGTCTCGTCGACGTGGCGACGCACCCGGACGTCGACGTCGTGCTGGGCGGCCTCGTCGGCTCGCTCGGGCTCGGCTCCGCCTACGAGGCGGTGAAGCTGGGCAAGACGCTGGCGCTCGCCAACAAGGAGACCCTGGTCGTGGCCGGCGAGCCGCTGATGGCGGCGGCGCGCCTCTCCGGGGCCGCCGTCCTCCCCGTCGACTCCGAGCACGCCGCGCTCCACCAGGCGCTCCGCTGCGGGGCGGCGCCGGAGGTCGAGCGCCTCGTCCTGACCGCCTCGGGCGGGCCGTTCCGGACGCGTCCGGTCGAGACGTTTGGCGACATCACCGTGGCCGACGCTCTGAAGCACCCGACCTGGAAGATGGGTCCGAAGATCACGATCGACTCGGCCACGATGATGAACAAGGGGCTCGAGGTGATCGAGGCGCGCTGGCTCTTCGACGTGCCGCCCGAGCGGATCGGCGTCGTGATCCACCCGCAGTCGATCCTCCACTCGATGGTGGAGTTCGTGGACGGCTCGGTGATCGCCCAGATGTCCCCCAACGACATGCGCTTCCCGATCCTCTACGCCCTGACGTACCCCGACCGGATCCCGACGCCGCTCCCGCGCCTGCCGCTCACGCGGCTGGGGCGACTGGACCTGGAGCCGCTCGATCCCGCGCGCTATCCCGCGGTGCCGCTCGCCTATGCCGCGCTCCGAGCCGGAGGCTCGGCTCCGGCCGTCCTGAACGCCGCCAACGAGGTGGCCGTCGCCGCCTTCCTGCGCGGCGACCTCCCGTACCCCGCCATCGTGGAGACCGTCGAGCGCGTCCTGGCGCGCCACGCCGTGTCGGCGGTCGACTCGGTCGCCGCCGCGATGGAGCACGACGCCTGGGCGCGCCGCGAGGCGGCGGCCGGCCTCGCCAGAACCACATCCACCCCCACCGCGTAGGAAGCAGCAGATGCAGATCCCGACCAACATCCTGGCCCTCGTCTTCGTCCTCTCGGTCCTCATCGTTCTCCACGAGTGGGGACACTTCGCCGTCGCGAAGTCGTTCAAGTTCCCGGTGGAAGTCTTCTCGCTCGGCTTCGGCAAGCGCCTCTTCGGCTGGAAGCGTGGGGAGACCGACTACCGCGTCTCCCTCATCCCGCTCGGCGGCTACGTGAAGATCGTGGGGCTCGGCCCGGACGAAAGCGACATCGTGGCGGGGGGCGAGGCCGCTCCCGCGCAGCCCGGCACGCGGGCCCAGCGCCTGCTGATCCTCTTCGCCGGGCCCGGGGTGAACCTGGTGCTGGCCCTCCTCCTCACGACGTTCGCCCTGATGCTCGGAGTCGAGGTGCCGAAGTACTACGACGAGCGCCCGGTCGTGAAGCACGTCGACGCGGGGAGCCCCGCCGAGAAGGCCGGCGTCAAGGTGGACGACCTGGTGCTCAAGCTCTCGGGCCGGCCGGTGACGACGTGGCGCGAGGTGGAGCTCGACCTCGGCACCTCGCCGCGGCAGGAGATCCCGGTGGAGATCCAGCGGGGAAGCGAGATCGTCACGCTGAGCGTGCGGCCCGAGCCGATGACCAAGTTCCAGAAGGCGTACGACATCGGGTACGTCGGCCTGAACCCGCAGATCCCCGCGATCGTCGGCACCCTGATGCCGGGCTACCCGGGCGCGAAGGCCGGGCTGAAGGCCGGGGACCGCATCGCGGCCATCGACGGCAAGGAGGTCTCCGGCTACTACGAGGTCGTCCGCCGGATGCGCGCCGCGGCCACCGAGGCGGCCGGCAAGCCGCCCGTGGCGATGGCGTTCACGATCGAGCGCGACGGGGCGCCGCGGACGATCTCCATCGTCCCGCAGGACGAGGCCGGCTCCTGGAAGATCGGCTTCACCCCGAAGTACGAGCTGGTGCGGCGCAAGCTGGCGTTCGGCGCGGCCGTCGGCGCGGCCGTCTCGGAGCTGAAGAACCAGACCCGCACCACGTTCTCGATCGTCGGCCGCCTCTTCCAGGGGAAGGGCTCGATGCGCCAGTTCTCCGGCCCGATCGACATCGCCCGGATGTCGGGCGAGATGGCGCGGACCGGCCTGGCCGCGCTCCTCGGCTTCATGGGGATGCTGTCGCTCCAGCTCGGGATCCTGAACCTGCTGCCGATCCCTCTCCTGGACGGCGGGCAGATCTTCATCACGCTGGTCGAGGCCGCGGCGCGGCGCGACTTCTCCCTGAAGGTGAAGGAGCGCCTTCTCCAGGCGGGGCTCGCGTTCCTGGTGCTGGTGATGGTGACCGTCCTCTACTTCGACGTCGTCAAGAACATCTGAGATGAAGGCGCGGCGGCACCAGACGGTCGGAGTCCAGGTCGGGAAGGTGCTCGTCGGGGGCGGCGCGCCGGTCGCCGTGCAGTCGATGGCCAACACCGACACCGCGGACGTGGAGTCGACCGTGAAGCAGAGCCTCGAGCTCTTCGAGGCCGGCTCGGAGCTGCTGCGGATCACGGTGAACGTGCCGGAGGCGGCGGAGGCCGTTCCGGAGATCAAGCGCCGGCTCCTCGCCGCCGGCTGCGACGCCCCGCTGATCGGCGACTTCCACTACAACGGCCACCTCCTCCTGACGAAGTACGCGGAGATGGCGCGCGCGCTCGACAAGTACCGGATCAACCCGGGCAACGTCGGCACCGGGAAACGGCGCGACGAGCAGTTCGCCACGATCTGCCAGGTGGCCCGCGAGAACGGCAAGCCGGTCCGCATCGGCGTCAACGGCGGCTCCCTGAACCAGGAGCTCGTCATGCGGAAGATGCAGGAGAACACCGACCACGATCTCGGCAAGACGTCCGAGGAGATCGTGAACGAGTGCATGGTGCTCTCCGCCCTGGAGTCGACCGGGCTGGCCCTCGAGTGCGGGCTCCGGAAGGACCAGATCATCATCTCGTGCAAGGTGTCGCGGCCCTCGGACCTGATCGCCGTCTACCGTGACCTCGCCGCGAAGACCGACCAGCCGCTCCACCTGGGCCTCACCGAGGCGGGGATGGGGACCAAGGGCCTCGTCTGGTCGGCGGCGGCGATGGGCGTCCTCCTCGAGGCCGGGATCGGCGACACCATCCGCGTCTCCCTCACCCCGCGGCCGAACGGGGACCGGCGCGAGGAGGTCTACGCGGCGTGCGAGCTCCTCCAGTCGCTGGGCCTCCGGAGCTTCGCGCCGAGCGTCACCGCGTGCCCCGGCTGCGGCCGCACGACGTCGACCACGTTCCAGGAGCTGGCCGAGCGGATCCAGGGCTACGTGCGCGAGCAGATGCCGGTCTGGAAGCGGGAGTACGACGGCGTCGAGACGATGACCCTGGCCGTGATGGGCTGCGTCGTGAACGGGCCCGGCGAGTCGAAGGCGTCGAGCATCGGGATCAGCCTCCCCGGCACGGGCGAGGCCCCGAGCTGCCCCGTCTACGTCGACGGACAGAAGTTCACCACCCTGAAGGGGAGCCCGGACGAGCTGTCGGTGGCCTTCCAGAAGCTCGTCGACGACTACGTCTCGACCAAGTACCCGCGCAAGCAGGCCGAGGTTCTCGCCTAAACTCTCCTTCCGTGGAAGAGCTGTGGTCGGCGAGGGACGACGCGAACCTGGTGCTTTCGCTGGAGCGCGCCCGCTCGTCGGACCTGGTCGGCGCCCTCTTCGCCATCGAGGGCGCGTCGCGCGAGCGGCAAGCCAACGGGATCGCGCTCCTCGACGCCTGGGGCCGCCGCCTGGCGTCCCGCGGGCCGATCCGCCATCCGATCCGGCAGGCCGAGGCGCTCGCGGACTTCCTGGGAGGCGAGGTCGGGCTTCGCGGCGACGACGAGGACTATTACGCGGTCGCCAACTCCCGTCTGTCGCACGTCCTGTCGCGCCGGCGGGGCATGCCGATCCTCCTCTCGCTCGTCTGGATGGAGATCGGCCGGCGCGCCTCGATCCCGGTCGAGGGAATCGGTATGCCGGGGCACTTCATCGTCCGGGTCGGCGGGAGCCGGGGCGTTTACGCGGACCCGTTCACGGGCGGACGCCTCCTCTCCACCACCGATTGCCGCGAGATCGTGGAGCGCCTGGGCGGGCCCGCCTGGAACGATGACTTCCTTCGGCCGACGCCGTCCGAGGAGATCCTGGAGCGGATCCTCCAGAACCTCTATCACGCCTGCGGCCGAGCGGAGGACACCGCGGGCCAGTACCGGGCCGCCACGTTCCTCGCGGCCCTCCGGCCCGATTCCCCCGAGCGTCTCCTCGCGCGCGCGTCCGCGGCGCGGTCCCTGGGTGACGCGGGTCTCGCGCGGTCGCTCTACGCCGAGCTCGCCGAGCGCTTCCCGGACACCGAGGAGGCGGACACGGCCGCGCAGGCCCTGGACGAGGAGATGCCGGAGCCAGAGGCCAACTAGAATCCGCGCCTATGCAAGATGAGCGCGCTGGCGATCCGGACGGCCGGGCCGTCTCCCCGTCGATCCCCGAGGCCGCGCCCGCGCCTCACCCGGCGGTCTCCGAGGCGCCCACGACCATCCTGTCGACCGTGGGTCTCGGGCTGATGCAGGGCGGGGGTGCCGACGCGGCGGCCGCCGGACCCCCGGTCGAAGCGGGCCTCGAGCCTTCCACGGAGCAGGACGGAGCCGCGTCGGCGCCACCCGCGGTCCTCGAGGGAGCGGAAGTCGCGGAAGTCGCGGAGACCGCCGGGGCTTCCTCTCCGGCCACGGCGCCGATTGCCGAGTCGGTCGCGGCCGTCGATGCCGCGGAGCCGCAGAAAGCGCCGCCCTCCTCGCTGACGCGATCCCTGCACGGGCCGGACTTCGGCCCCGACGTCTCGCGGGATCGCCTGCGCGAGCTGTACCGCGCCCTTCTCCACCCGCGCCTGATCGAGGAGAAGATGCTCCTCCTCCTGCGCCAGGGGCGTCTCTCCAAGTGGTTCTCCGGTATCGGGCAGGAGGCGATCGCGGTGGGCGTCGCCGCCGCGCTGCGCCCGGACGACTGGATCCTCCCGATGCACCGCAACCTCGGCGTCTTCACGGGGCGCGGCCTCGATCTCGTCACGCTCCTGAAGCAGCTGATGGGCAAGGACGGCGGCTACAGCAAGGGACGCGAGCGGAGCTTCCACTTCGGCGTGCCCGAGCACCACGTGATCGGGATGATCAGCCACCTCGGCGCGATGCTGCCGGTGGCCGACGGCCTCGCGCTCGCGGCGAGCCTCCGGGGGACGGGGAGGATCGCCGCCGCGTTCACGGGCGACGGCGCCACCAGCGAAGGGGACTTCCACGAGGCCGTGAACCTGGCGGCCGTCTGGAAGCTACCGGTCCTCTTCGTGATCGAGAACAACCAGTACGGCCTCTCCACCCCGGCCTCGGAGCAGTACGCCTGCCAGCAGCTCGCCGACCGCGCCGTCGGCTACGGGATCCCGGGCGAGGTGGTCGACGGCAACGACCTCCTGGCGGTGCTCTGGGCCGTTTGGGAGGCCGCGGACCGCGCCCGCTCCGGCGGCGGGCCGACGCTCCTGGAGTTCAAGACGTTCCGGATGCGCGGGCACGAAGAGGCCTCGGGCACCGCGTACATCCCGAAGGAGCTGTTCGAGGAGTGGGGCAAGCGAGATCCGCTCCACCGCTTCGAGAGCCACCTCCTCGCCGAGGGGATCCTGACCGGAGAGGACGTGGAGACGATCCGCGCCCTCCAGAAGGCGCGCATCGACGAGGCCGTGGACGAGGCGCTCTCCGCTCCGGACCCCGTCTCCACCGCGGAGGCGGAGCTGGCGGACGTCTACGCCCCCGGTCCCACCCCCGGCTTCGCGTTCCCGCCGGAAGCGGCTCCCGAGGCTCCCGTTCGCGAGGTCCGCTATCTGGACGCCATCTCGGACGCGCTCCGCGTCGCGATGCGCACGCACCCGGCGACCATTCTCCTCGGCCAGGACATCGCCGAGTACGGCGGCGCGTTCAAGGTGACGCAGGGCTTCGTGAAGGAGTTCGGCAAGGCCCGGGTGCGCAACACGCCGATCATCGAGTCGGGCGTCCTCGGCGCGGCCCTCGGCCTCGCGCTGGACGGGCACGTGCCGATCGTCGAGATGCAGTTCGGGGACTTCATCACGTGCGGCTTCAACCAGATCGTCAACAACCTGGCCAAGACGTACTACCGGTGGGGCGCGCCGGTCCCGTGCGTGATCCGCGTCCCGGTCGGCGGCGGCGTCGGGGCCGGGCCGTTCCACTCGCAGAACGTGGAGGCGTGGTTCACCAACGTGGCCGGCCTGAAGGTCGTCGCGCCGTCGACGCCGCACGACGCCAAGGGCCTCCTCCTCGCGGCGCTGCAGGACGGGAACCCGGTCCTCTACCTCGAGCACAAGGTGCTGTACCGCTCCCAGAAGGGACCGGTGCCCGAGGGGGCGTACACCGTGCCGATCGGGAAGGCCCGCGTGGCGCGCGAGGGGCGTGACGCGACGGTCGTGACGTACGGCGTCGGGGTCCCGTGGGCGCTCGACGCCGCGACGGCGCTCGCGGCCGAAGGGCACGAGGTCGAGGTGATCGACCTCCGCACCCTCCTCCCGTGGGACGTCGAGACGGTCCTGACGTCGCTCCGGAAGACCAACCGCGGGCTCGTGCTGCACGAGGCACCGGAGACGGGGGGCTTCGGCGGTGAGGTCGCGTCGACGCTCGCCGAGCGGGGCTTCGAGTGGCTGGATGCCCCGGTCATGCGTCTCGGCGCGCTCGACACGCCCGTGCCATTCAGCAAGGCGCTGGAGGAGACCTACTCGCCGAAGGGGCGGCTGCTGCCGAAGCTCCGCGAGCTGCTGAGGTACTGAAGTGAGGCGGGGGAGGACCGCCGCCCGGTCCTCCCCCGCGCCCCCACCTTTCGGCCGTTTTGTCTGCTTGCGTGCGGGGCTGTGCGAACGACCGCCGCCCGGTCCTCCCCCGCGCCCCCACCTTTCGGCCGTTTTGTCTGCTTGCGTGCGGGGCTGTGCGAACGACCGCCGCCCGGTCCTCCCCCGCGCCCCCACCTTTCGGCCGGTTTGTCCTTCGTCCGTCACACTGCTTGCGTGTCGGGTCCGGCGCGAATCGCCGCCCGATCCCCCCGCCGCCCTACTCCCTCGTCGTCACCTTCGCCGGCACGACGTCGGTCACCGGCGGCGCGGGACGCGGCTTCTCGTGCTTGTAGACGATCCCGTCCTTCATGACGAAGAAGACCCGCTCGACGGCGCGCACGTCGACGAGGGGGTCGCCGGGGGCCGCGATCACGTCGGCGATCTTCCCGGGCTCGAGCACGCCGAGACGCTCGCCCACCCCGAGCAGCTCGGCGCTCACGCTGGTGGCGGCGCGGAGCGCCTCGGCCGGCTGGAGTCCGGCCTCGACGAGGAGGTGCAGCTCCTCGGCGTTGCGGCCGTGCGGATAGACGGCGGCGTCGGTGCCGAACGCGATCCGGATTCCACGCGCGTGCGCCTTCCTCACCACCTCGCCGAAGCGCTCGAGCGCCGCCTGGGCCTTGACGGCGATCTCCGGCGGCAGGCTCACCCGGGAGAGGCGCTCCTTGAGGCCCTGGCCCGCCATCAGGGTCGGGACCAGGTACGTCCCCTGCACCTTCATCAGGTCGAGCCCTTCGTCGTCCAGGAACGTGCCGTGCTCGATCGAGTCGACTCCCGCCCGGATCGCTCTCTTGGCCCCCACCGCGCCGTGCGCGTGCGCGGCGACCCGGCGCTTCCAGGCGTGCGCCTCGTCGACGAGCGCCTCCAGCTCGGCCGGCGTCATCTGCGGCGAATCGACGTCGTCCGCCAGGGAGAGGACGCCGCCGGTGGCGCACACCTTGATCACGTCCGCGCCGTACTTCACCTGCATCCGGACCGCGGCCCGAACGGCATCGGCGCCGTTGGCGACGCCCTGCTCGATCCCGCGCTCCGGGCCGAACGCGCCGGGGCGGTAGCCGGTGTCGTCGCAGTGGCCGCCGGTGGCGCCGATCGCGTGGAGCGCGATCAGCATGCGGGGTCCCTCGATCTTCCGGGCGCGGATGGCGTTGCGGAGCCCGAGGTCGACGTAGCCGTCGGCCCCCACGTTCCGGCACGTCGTCACGCCCGCGAGCAGCGTCTTCCTCACGTGCTCGGTGGCGAAGAGGGCTTGCTCGGCGGGCGTCCGCCTCAGGCCGTCGAGGAAGTCCTGCTTCCAGTCGTCGCTCGCCTCGTCGGACAGGTGTGTGTGGGCGTCGATCAGGCCGGGGAGGAGCGTGGCGTCGCCGAGGTCGATCACCTCCGCGTCCGGCGGGATCACGCCGCCGACCGCCTTGATCTTCCCGTCCTCGACGAGGACGACGGCGGGGCCAGCCGTCCGGTCGCCGCGCCCGTCGAAGAGGCGCGCGGCTTTCAGTGCGATCACCTTCGCCTGAGCGGGGGAGGGGAGGGCGGCACAGAACGCGAGGAGGGTGGCGGCGGTGCGTCGGAGCATGCGTCGATCTTAGTGGGCGGGCGGCGACCCCGGGAGGGTGCGGGAGCGGGCGCGCTCCGGGAAGCCCGACGTGGCGAGGAGATGTAGCACCGCGAGGCCGAGGAGGACGGCGAAGACCGGCACGAGCGATCCCTCGATGGCGTGCCGGAGCGCCTGCGGTGTGACTCCCTCGATCGACGGGACCCGGCCCGAGAGGAGGTGTCCTGCCATCGCGGCGCCCGCGCCGAGGCGCCGGTCGAGCCCCGCCGCGAGGATTCCCCCGAGCGCGCCGACGCCGATCGAGCCTCCGATCGTGCGGAAGAACGGGACGAGGCTCGTGGCGATCCCGCGGATCCGCTCGTCGGCGGCGTCCTGGATCGCCAGCACCTGCGAGATCGAGGCGGGGCCCAGGCCGAGGCCGATGAGGGCGCACGAGACGCTGATCCACGGCACGCCGCCGTCGTGCCGCGCGGCGAGGATCAGGCTGCCGAAGCCCGCCACGATCAGGAGCGCGCCGACCCGGGCGGCGGGGCGGAACCCGAACTTCAGGATGGTGCGGGCGGCGAGCGCCGACGACAGGGCCCAGCCGAAGACCACGGGCGTGACGACGGCTCCGGCCTGTCCGGCCGTCCCGCCCCGGGCCCCCTGCACGAACAGGGGGACGAACGTGTCGACACCGTAGATCGTGGTGCCGAGGAGAGCCCCTCCCAGGTACGGGAACGCGGTCTCGACCCGCCGGAACAGGGCGGGAGGGACCAGCGGGTGAGCGGCGGTCCGCTGGCGGACGACGAACAGGGCCGCGGCGACGGCGGCTCCGCCCAGCAGGGTCGCTCGGAGGGCCGGAGGGAGCCCGCCGGTGCGGTGGAGGATCCCGAAGAGGAGCATCGAGACGGCGGCGGTGAGCGCGCCCGCCCCGGCGAGGTCGATCGGGTCCCGGGTCGCCGCCCGCGATTCCACCATCTGCGTGACGACGAGCAGGAAGGCGAGGCCGCCGAGCGGGAGCGTCACCGTGAAGATGGAGCGCCAGCCGAAATGCACGGTGAGCGCGGCTCCGAGCAGGGGCCCCAGGAGGGACGCGAGGCCCCAGATGCTCGAGAAGAGCGCCTGGATCTTCACGCGCTCCTTCAGCGAGTAGAGGTCGGCCGACACGGTGATCGCGATCGGGATGAGCCCGCCGGCGCCGAGCCCCTGGAGGGCGCGGCCGACGATGAGCTGCGGCATCGAGCGGGCGGCGGCACAGCCGATCGCACCCGAGAGGAAGACGAGGATCGCCGTCAAGAGGATCCGCCGGCGGCCGTAGACGTCGGCCAGGCGCCCGTAGAGCGGCATCGTGACGGTGGAGGCGAGGAGGAAGATCGAGAAGACCCACGAGTAGAGGGGCAGGCCGTTGAGGTCGCCGATGATCGTCGGCATCGCGGTCGAGACGATCGTCGACTCGAACGACGAGAGCGACGTGACCAGGATCAGCGCGAACGTGATCCGCCGCCGTCGGGCGGGGTCGAACCGGGGGGCGGGGACCGGAGCGCCTGGGCCGTCTGTCGAACCGCTCACCGTGCGGAGGTTACCTCCCGCTGCGCCGGGGCGCCGGCGCGTCCGGGCTGCGCGCGGCCGCTCGCTATGATCGATCGACGATGGTGCGTCGCCCGGGGGTCCTGCCGGTCCTCGTCCTCCTCGCCGCGGCGCCGGCCGCCGGGCAGCGCTACGACGTCCGCGTCTACTCCGAGAACGAGGGGCTCCCGAGCTCCATCGTCTTCGGTCTGGCGCAGGACCCCAAGGGGCTCCTCTGGTTCGGCACGCGTTCGGGCGTCGCGAGCTACGACGGGAGCGTCTGGACGACCCACCAGCTGGGGGACCGGCTCGCGCCGGCCAATCCCGGGCTCCTCGCGGCCGATCGGAGCGGCACCGTCTGGGGCGTGACGCGGGGCCTCCCGTTTCGCGTGGCCCGGCTCGTGGACGGGACCTGGGGCGTGCTGCCGCCTGCCCCCGAGGTCGGCTCGACGCCGGCCGGCGTATCGGCTCTCGCGGTCCTGGAGTCGGAGGGGGAACGGCGCGTCGCGGTCGGCACCTCGCGCGGACTCTTCGTCTGGGAGGGGCGGCGCTGGAGGACGGTCGGCGTGAGGGACGGCCTCCCCTCCGACGGGGTGCTGGCCGTGGTCGCGGACGGGGACCACTTCCTGGTCGGGACGCGCGCGGGCGGGGCGACGTGGACCCCGGGAGCGGGCGTGGGGAGGGTGAGCGCGCTCGAGGGCCCCGAGGTCGCGGCCCTCGCCTCCGACCCGGGCGGTCCGTTCGTCGTCTTGGGGGGGCAGCTCTTCCGCCTGCAGGGCGGCCGGCTGGTGCGAGCCGAGCCGGAGGTGCGCCTCGTGGAGGAAGAGACGCGCGGTCCGATAACGCTCGTCGCCGACCGGCGCGGCGGCTGCGTCGTCGGGAGCGATCACCTCGTGCTCTGGTACCGGCCGGGGGAGCCGGTGCTCCGGCTCGACCACGGCTCCGGCCTTCCGGGCGACGGCGCCACGTCCCTCCTGGTGGACCGCGAGGGGCTCCTCTGGGTGGCGACGTCGCGAGGCGTGGCGCGTGTCGGGAGCCGGCGTTTCGCGTCGTACACCGTCGCGCACGGCCTCGCCGCCGATGAGGTCACCGCCATCCTCCACCGGTCCGACGGCACGCTGGTGGTGGGTCACCACGACGCGCTCACCCTGATCCGCGAGGAGAGGATGCAGAGGGTCCCGCTCGCGCCGCGCGCGTACGGCAGCGTCCTGGAGCTCGCGGAGGACCGCGCCGGAAACGTCTGGATCGCGGGAGGGGCCCGGCAGCTGGGCAGGCTCGATCGCGCGGGACACCTCTCGTGGTTCACTGGCGCGGAGATCCCCGCCGCGGTCTCGAGCCTGCTGGTCGACCGGGCCGGAGCGCTCTGGCTGAGCGGGCCCGACCTCTTCCGTTTCAACGGGCGGCAGGCCGAGCTGCGGGCGGGCGGGGTCGGGTACGTCCGGCGGATCGTCGAGGGGCGCCGCACGGGCCTGCTCTACCTCGGGTCGTCGCGTTCGGGCCTGGCCGTGGGCGACGGCGCCACGTGGCGGCGGCTCGGCGGCCCGACGACGGAGGGGAGCGAGAGCGTCTACGCGGTCCTGGAGGCCGGTAGCGCGGACGTCTGGGTCGGGACGGCCGCCGGCCTCTATCGGGCCGTCGACGACCGGCTGGTGCTGCCCGAGCCGCCCCTGCGCATCGACCGCCCCGTCTTCTCTCTCGCGGAGGACCGGGAGGGGCGGCTCTGGTTCGGCACCGACAACGGCGTCTTCCGCTGGGACGGCACGGCGCTCCACCACTTCACGATCGAGGACGGGGTCCTGGGACGGGAGACGAACCGCGCCGCGCTCGCGGTCGACCGTGCCGGACAGGTCTGGATCGGCACGGACCAGGGGCTCACGGTCTACCGCCCGCGTCTGGACGAGGAGGAGTCGGTCCGACCCCTGCCCGAGCTCCTGTCTCTCCTCGTGAACGGGCGCGAGGAGCGTCCCGTGACCCGGCTCGAGCTGGGGCACGACGAGAACGACCTCGTCTTCCGTCTGCGCGCCGTCTCGTTCCGGGACGAGCGGCGGCTCCGCTATCGCACGCGGCTCGTGGGCGACGTGGAGACGCCGTGGCGTCTCGACGCGGGCGGCACGCGGGTCGAGATCGCCTACCCGAAGGTGCCCGCCGGCCGGCTCGTCCTGGAGATGCAGGCGGCGAGCGGCGAGGGGGAATGGGGCGACGTCACACGCTCCGGGACGATCGTCGTCGCGCGACCGCCGTGGCGCCAGCCGCTGTTCGTGCCCGCCGTTCTCCTGGCGTTCGCGGCGTGCGTCCTCCTGGTCCATCGCAGCGTCTTCCGGCGCCGGTACGCCCACCGGCTGGAGGAGGAGGTGAAGGCGCGCACCGCCGAGCTCCGTGAGTCGGAGCGGCGCTACCGGCGGATCTTCGACGAGAGCCCCGCCGTCCTCCTGCTGGTCGACCCGTCCACCGGCGCGCTCGTCGACGCGAGCCCCGCGGCCCGGGTCTTCTACGGCCCCGCGCTCGCGGCGGGGGCCGGGTTCCCGGACCTCGTCGAGGAGGGGCCCGAGCGGCTGGAGCCCGGCTACTCCACGGCGCGGCACCGGCGGTCCTCCGGCGACGTGAGGGACGTCGAGGTCTACTCCGGGCCCGTCGAGATCGAGGGGAAGGAGCTCCTCCTCTCGATCGTCCACGACATCACCGACCGGCGGCGCCTGGAGGCGGAGCTCGCCAAGACCGAGAAGCTCGAGGGGCTCAGCCTCATGGCAGGCGGGATCGCGCACGACCTCAACAACGTGCTCATGGCCCTGTCGGGCAACCTCGAGCTCCTGCGCCCGGAGGTGAAGAGCGCGGAGGGGCGCGAGACGCTCTCTCACGCGATGGCTCCGATCCTCCGCGCCCAGCGCCTCGCGGGGCGTCTGCTGACGTTCGCGCGCGGCGGGGCGCCGGTGCGGAGCCCGGTCGCCGTGAAGGAGCTGGTCCGCGCCAATCTCGTCATCGCGCTTTCCGGCTCGAACGTGCGTCCCGAGGTGACGTACGGCGAGGGCCTTCTCGCCGCGGACGTCGACGAGGCGCAGATCGGGCAGGCGCTCTCCAACATCCTGCTCAACGCCCGTCAGGCGATGCCCGAGGGCGGGACCGTCCACGTGCGGGCCGAGAACGTGGAGCGGCCGCCCGCAGAGCTGCCGCCCGGCCGGTACGTGAGGATCGAGGTGCGCGACGAGGGTGCCGGTATCCCGCCGGAGAGCCTTCCCCGGCTCTTCGATCCGTTCTTCACGACGAAGGCGACGGGTCACGGGCTGGGCCTCTCCACGGCGTTCTCGATCGTGAAGAAGCACGGAGGCCTGATCGGTGTGACGTCGCCGCCGGGAGGCGGGGCCGTCTTCGAGGTGCTCCTTCCGGCCACGGAGACCGAGCCCGCCCGGCCTGTCCCCCCGGCGGGCCTTCAGGCCGGGGAAGGGAGCATCCTCTTCCTGGACGACGAGGAGCCGCTCCGGCGCGTGGTCAGCCGCATGCTCACCCGGATCGGCTATCGGGTCACCACCGCCCGGGACGGACAGGAGGCGGTGGACCTGTTCCAGACGGCGGAGCTGCGGGGGGAGCCGTTCGACGCCGTCGTCTTCGACCTGACGATTCCCGGCGGGCTCGGCGGTCTCGAGGCGCTGCGGATGATCCGGAAGGTGCGGCCCGACGTGCGGGCGATCGTGGCGAGCGGCTACTCCGAGGACGCCGTGCTGGCGGACCCCGCCGCCTACGGCTTCTCGGGGCGGGTCGCCAAGCCCTTCACCAGCGAGGCGCTCGCCGCCGAGCTGGCTCGCGTGCTCGACCGGAAGCCGGGTTCGCGTCTGGTAGATTGACCCCGTGACGCGGTTGCGTTCCCGGCTGCCTGGCCTCGCGCTGGCGCTCGTCCTACTCGTCCCGGCCCTCGTGGGCGGGCACGTCGACGAGCTGCCGGGCGTCTCGCACGCTCGCGTCTCCGCTCACGGGCACGGGCCGTGGGCGCCGTGCCCCGACGTCAAACGCCACGACTGCCTCGCGTGCGCCACCGAGTCGGTCCTCGCCCCCGCGCCGGCCGTCGCGAGGCTGCAGGCCCCCGGCGTCAGCGGGCGACTCGCCTGGCGCCTCCTCATCTCCGTCCATCGGGCCCGGCTCACCAGCCGCGGCGGGCGCTCGCCTCCTTCCACGGTCGCGATCTAGAAGCCTTTCCTGCGCCCGGTCCTCCCGACCGGAGCGCCCGCTTCCGCGATCCCCAGGAGGAAACATGTACAGCCCCGATCGGGCCCGACGGGCCCGTCCGTTCGCGGCGTTCGCCGCGCTCTTCTTCTGCTTCGCCTCGCACGCTCTCCTCGCCTCGATGGCGACAGGGGGCCAGGTGCGCGGCCGCGTCCTCGACCCGGATGGGAAGCCGCTCCCCGGGGTCTCGCTCGCGCTGACCAACGAGGTGACCGGCTACCGTCAGGCGACGACGTCCGGTCCGGACGGCGTCTACCTCTTCTACAACGTCCCTTACAACCCGTACCACCTGAGCGCCCTGCTGTCCGGGTTCGCCACGGCCCACGAGGACCTCGACGTGCGGGGCACCGCGCCGGTCAGGAAGGACCTGCGCCTGCTCCTCGGGGCGAGCGCGAGCGCCACGGTCTCGGCCGAGAGGGAGGCCGTCGCGCTCGAGACCGACACCGCGACCACCCACATCGACATCGACCGGTCGCTCATCCGCAGGGCTCCGGCCGCGGTGGCGTCCCGCGCCTTCGAGGCGCTCATCACCTCGACGCCCGGCTTCAGCGCCGACGAGAACGGCCGCTACCACTTCCAGGGCGGACACTCCCAGCAGCTCCTCGTGATCGACGGCCAGCCGATCGGCGACCAGGTCGGCGTCACGTTCTCGAACTCGCTCGACCCGAACGTCGCCGAGAACCTGGAGATCGTCACGGGCGGCATCCCCGCCGAGTACGGCGAGAAGGCCAACGGCGTCATCAACCTGACGACCCGCTCGGGCCTCGGCCTCGGGGGCGTGAAGGGCGACGTCGCCGTGGGCGGCGCCCGCTTCTCGACCTACGAGGCCGGCGCCTCGGCGGGGGGCGGCAGCAGCCGCTTCGGCTGGTTCGTCAACCTGAACGGCTCGAGGTCGGATCGCTTCCTCGACCCGGTGACGTTCGAGAACCTGCACAACGTGGGGAGCACCCAGCGCGGCTTCCTGCGGCTCGACTCGGTCAGCGCGAGCGGCTCCGACGCCTTCCGCCTCACGGCGAGCCTGGGGCGGACGAGCCGGGACGTGACCAACCTGCCGTCCCAGGAGGAGGCGGGGCAGGACCAGAACGTGCTCTCGACGGACTGGAACCTGAACCTCGGCTATCAGCACGTCGCCGAGTCCGGTCTCGTCGTCGAGGCGCAGGTCTACGGCCGGGACAACCGCCTGACGCTCTATTCCTCGCCGAACGACACGCCGGTGCGGGTGGACCAGAACCGTTCGCTCGAGAACCAGGGGATCAACCTCGCCCTCTCGAAGCAGATCGGGGTCCACGAGCTGAAGGTCGGGGCGCAGGCGAAGCGATTCCCCATTCGGGAGCGTTTCGCGTTCGGCATCACGGACCCGGCGCTGAACGACCCCGAAGCCGAGGGGTACAACCCGAACCTCACCCCGTACGACCTCACCCGCGACGGCACGCCGTTCCGCTTCGAAGGCGCCGGCACGGGCACGTACGTCGCGGCGTTCGTCCAGGACACGCTGAGGCTCGGCGGGCTCACCGTGAACGCGGGCCTCCGCTTCGACCACAACCGGTTGGCCGGCGCCACCGGCGACGGCGGAGGTCTCTGGCGGGGGCCGGATGGGCCCCGCAGTAACCGGTTGGCCGGCGCCACCGGCGACGGCGGAGGTCTCTGGCGGGGGCCGGATG
>CAYLNK010000019.1:30803-39887 GCA_964384675.1 uncultured Holophagales bacterium
GGCCCCGCAGTAACCGGCTCTTCGAGTCGGAGAACCAGCTCCAGCCGAGGATCGGGCTCGCGTACTTCGTCGAGCCGACGAAGACCGTGCTCCGCGCGAGCTACGACCGGATGTTCATCACGCCGGAGTACGAGAACATCCTCCTCGGCTCCTCGGCGGAAGCGGCGGCGCTCGCGCCGCCCGAGATCCAGGAATCGCGCGAGCTCGGCTTCGGCCGCCTGAACAACGTCTCCGAGCGGCACGACGCGTACAACGTCGGGGTCCAGCAGGGGATCGGGAGCGCGCTCCGGGTCGACCTGTCGTACTGGCGGCGCGACGTGACCAACGCGGCCGACCAGGGGCAGCTCTTCAACACCGGCATCGTCTTCCCCCTCAACTTCAAGGGGGCGAAGCTCTCGGGCTGGAACGCCCGGCTCGACCTCGCCCCGGTGGGCGGCGTGCGCGGCTACCTCTCGGTCGGGCACGTGAAGGCGACCTACACGGCGCCGTTCGTGGGTGGGCTCTTCCTGGACGCGGAGGCGATCGACAGCCTGACGGGAGGTGACTTCGTCATCGACCACGACCAGGACCTCCAGGAGCAGGCCGGGCTCTTCTTCGACGTCCCGAAGACCGGCTTCTGGCTCGGCCTCACCCAGCGGTACGACTCGGGCCTGGTGGCCGACGCCGGGAGCCCCGAGGACGTACTGTCGAGCCCGGACACGGCCTACGCCGATCCGTACCTCCGTTACGACCAGGACCCGCAGCGCGTGAAGTCGAGGACCGTCTGGAGCTTCTCGCTGGGGGCGCGCCTCCAGCAATACGGCCTCCCGCTCGAGCTGCAGCTCGACGTGCTCAACGCGTTCGACGCGCGAGGCCTCTACAACTTCCAGTCCGTCTTCGGCGGCACGCACGTGATTCCGCCCCGCACGGTCGCGGGACGGGTCAAGGTCGTCTTCTAGGCAGAGGGTGGGGGCGGCCGGCCGAGGCTGGCCGTCCCTCGCTCCATCCGGGCTCGCCTGGGGGCGTGCCTTCGGGCATCCTCACTTCCATGACACGTCCCGTCGCCGCGTTCCTCGCCGCCGCCCTGCTGGTCCCCGCCCCGCTCCTCCTGGCCCAGGAGAAGCCCGAGAAGGTCGACCTCGTCGCGATCACGAAGATCCGGGACGAGGGCCTCAATCGCTCGAAGGTGATGGAGCTCGCCGCCGAGCTGACCGACGAGGTGGGCGCCCGCCTGACCGGCTCGCCGTCGTACCGGAAGGGGGCGGAGTGGGCGCGGAAGAAGCTCGAGGGCTTCGGCCTCGTGAACGCCCACGTGGAGCCGTTCCCGTTCGGACAGGGCTGGCAGATGTCGCGCGTCGCGATGCACGTGGTGGCGCCGTCCACGTTCCCGGTGCACGCCCTCCCGAAGGCGTGGACGCCCGGCACGAACGGGCCGAAGAAGGCAAAGGCGATCCTCGCGAAGATCGAGACCGAGGACGACCTCGCGAAGTGGAAGGGGAAGCTCGAGGGGAAGGCCGTGCTCCTCGAGGCGCCGAAGGAGTGGAAGGCGCGGAAGGAGCCGGAGTCCCAGCGCTACGACGAGAAAGAGCTCCTGGAGCTCGAGCAGATCGAGGTCGGGGCGGGGCCGGGCCGTCGCGGGGACCGGGAGGGCTTCCTGAAGCGGTACAGGCTCCAGCGGAAGCTGCGGGCGTTCCTCGTGGAGGAGAAGGCCGCGTTCGAGGTGAGCGGCTCCCGCGGCGACTACGGCACGATCTTCGTGCAGGGGGGCGGCTCGCAGCACAAGGAGGAGCCGGTCGGGATCCCGTCGGTCGTCATCCCCCTGGAGTCGTACGGGCGGATCGCCCGCCTCGTCGAGAAGAAGATCGACGTCGAGATCGAGCTCGACGTCCAGGCCGAGGTCCTCGCCGAGGACGCGCAGAACGCCGTCGACGTGGTGGCGGAGATCCCCGGCACGGACAGGGCGGCCGAGGTCGTGATGCTGGGCGGCCACCTCGACTCGTGGCACGGGGGGACCGGCGCCACCGACGACGGGGCAGGCGTCCTCGTCGCGATGGAGGCGGTGCGGATCCTGAAAGCCGCCGGGCTCAAGCCCCGCCGTACCGTCCGCGTGGCCCTCTGGGGCGGAGAGGAGCAGGGGCTCCTCGGCTCGCGCGACTACGTCTCCCGCCATTTCGCCAGCCGGGCCGACAACCCGGAGGCCCGGGACCGCGAGCTCCCGGCGTACATGCGCAGGCCGAGCGGGCCGATCACCTTCAAGCCGGAGCACAAAGGTCTCTCGGCGTACTTCAACCTCGACAACGGCACCGGGAAGATCCGGGGGATCTACACGCAGTCGAACGCGGCGACCCAGCCGATCTTCGAGGCGTGGATCGCCCCGTTCCGCGACCTCGGCGTCACCACGGTGACGAACCGGAACACGTTCGGCACCGATCACCAGAGCTTCGACGCCGTGGGGCTGCCGGGCTTCCAGTTCATCCAGGACGAGATGGATTACGAGACCCGCACCCACCATTCCGACATGGACGTCTTCGAACGGCTGTCCCGGCCCGACCTGATGCAGGCCTCGGTCGTGATGGCGGCCTTCGTCTACCAGGCCGCGAACCGCGACGAGCTCCTCCCCCGGAAGGCGATCCCTCCCGATCCGCCGGCCGAGGAGCGGAAGCCGGGTGAGGGGAGACCCGAGAAGCCGTCGGAGAAGCCGTCGGAGAAGGCCGCACCGGTCCCGCCAGCCGCCAGGTAGAACACCCAAACCGACGTGACCCTGCTCTCGCGCCGGGCCCTCGCCGCGCTCGCGCTCGCCCCCGCGAGCCGGATCCTGGCGGGGGCCCGCGAGGTGAGGATCGCCGCCGCGTCGGACCTGCGCTTCGCCCTCGATCCGCTCCTGGCCCGGCTCCGGGCGAGGCGGCCGGACGTCGCTCCGTCGGTGTCGTTCGGCTCCTCGGGCAGCTTCTTCGTGGCGATCCAGAACGGCGCGCCGTTCGACGTCTTCCTCTCGGCCGACGTCGAGTACGCGGACCGGCTGCGCGCCGCCGGCCTCGCGGCGGGCGACGGGGTGTTCCGGTACGCCGTCGGGCGCTTGGCCGTGTGGGTGCCGCGGGCCTCGACGCTCCCGATCGAGGCCGAGGGTCTCCGCGCGCTCGCCGACCCCGGCGTCCGGCACGTGGCGATCGCCAATCCGAGGCACGCGCCGTACGGGCGTGCGGCGGAGGCGGCTCTCCGTGCGGCGGGCGTGCTCGAGGCCGTGTCGCCGAAGCTCGTCCTCGGCGAGAGCGTGAGCCAGGCGGCGCAGATGGCGGAGTCGGGAGCGGCGGAAGCCGGGATCGTGTCGCTCTCGCTCGTCCTCGCACCCGCTCTCCGCGCCGCGGGGCGGCACGCGGTCGTGCCGGAGTCGCTCCATCCGCCGCTCGCGCAGGGGGGGGTGATCCTGAAGGGCGCGGCCGACCCTCAGGCCGCGCGCGCTTTCCGCGACGCGCTCCTCGGCGCGGACGGCCGCGAGGTCCTGGCGGCCTGGGGCTTCGGGCTTCCGCCGCTGCCCTAAGATCCGGCCTCACGCACGGAGGTTCGACCCGAGATGACGCAGACCCACGCCGACACCCTGGAGTTCCGGAGCGAGCTCCGGCAGGTCCTCGAGATCATCACCCACTCGCTCTACACGCACCGCGAGGTGTTCCTGCGCGAGCTGATCTCGAACGCCAGCGACGCCATCGACAAGCTCCGCTACCGCTCTCTCTCGGAGCCGGCCCTCCTCGACGGCGAGCCGGACTGGAAGGTCCGCCTGACCACGGACCGCGAGGCGGGCACGCTCACGATCTCAGACAACGGCGTCGGGATGACGCTGGCGGAGGCGGTCGAGAACCTCGGCACGATCGCGAAGTCGGGCACCAAGGCGTTCCTGAAGAGCCTCGCCGACGCGGACGCGCAGTCCCGTCCCGAGCTGATCGGGCAGTTCGGCGTCGGCTTCTACTCCGCGTTCATGGTCGCCGACCGCGTGACGGTCGTCTCCCTCGCGGCAGGCTCCGGCAACGAGGCGGTGCGGTGGGAGTCCGACGGGCAGGGGACGTTCACCGTCGGGGCCGCGGAGAAGGCGAGCCGCGGTACGGACGTGACCCTGCACCTGAAGGACGACGCGAAGGAGTTTCTCGACGACTGGCGGCTGAAGCAGCTGGTCAAGCAGTACTCCGACTTCGTCGAGCACCCCGTCGTCCTCGACGCCGAGACCGTCAACTCGCAGAAGGCGCTCTGGCTGAAGGCCAAGGCCGACGTGACCGCGGAGGACGCCGCGTCGTTCTACCGGCAGGTCTCGGGGGACTTCGAGAAGCCCGCCAAGGTGATCCAGTACGGGGCGGAGGGGACGACCGAGTTCAAGGTCCTCCTCTTCATCCCGTCGCGCCTGCCGTTCGAGATGCGCTTCGGCGAGGCGAAGGTGGGCCCGCGCCTCTACGTCCGGCGCGTGCTGGTGATGGACCACTGCGAGGCGCTGCTCCCGCCGTGGCTCCGCTTCGTGAAAGGCGTGGTGGACTGTCCCGACCTGCCGCTCAACGTCTCGCGCGAGACCGTCCAGAAGAACCCGATCCTGGAGCGGATCCGGAAGAACGTCGTCAAGAACGTGCTGAAGGCGCTCGACGAGCTGAGGCGCGACGAGCCCGCCGTCTACGCGACGTTCTTCAAGGAGCTGGGGCCCGTCCTGAAGGAGGGCGTCGCGCGCGACCCGGAGCACCGCGAGGCACTGGCCGACCTCCTCCTCTTCGAGTCGCTGAAGACGCCGGCGGGGGAGACGACGACCCTCGCGGAGTACGTCGCGAAGATGCCGGACGAGCAGAAGGAGATCTGGACTCTCTCGGGCGAGAGCCGCGCCGCCGTCGAGAACGCGCCGGTGCTCGAGGTCTTCAAGGAGAAGGGGTGGGACGTCCTCCTCCTGACGGATCCGATCGACGAGCTCGCGCTCCCCGAGCTCCGCGAGTACAAGGGGAAGGCGCTGAAGGCGGCCGACCGAGGCGAGGTGCCCGATGCCGTGAAGCCGGAAGGGGATGCCCCGGACGAGTCCCGCTTCCGCGGGCTCTTCGACCTGCTGGCCGGGTCGCTCGACGGCGTTAAGGAGGTCCGGCTCTCGCGCCGCCTCCGCGAGAGCGCGGCGTGTCTCGTGGCCCCGGAGGGGGAGATGGGGGCGAACCTCGAGAGGATCCTGAAGCGCGCGGGCCACGCGGACGACGTCGGCGAGACGAAGCGGATCCTGGAGCTGAACGCCGCGCATCCGGCCGTGGAGGCGCTCCGCGCGCTCCACGAGAAGGCTCCCTCCGACGCGCGCATCGGCGAGTACGGGCTCCTCCTCTACGAGGAGGCCGTCCTCGCCGAGGGCTCGAAGGTGAAGGACCCGGTCGCGATGGCGCGGCGGATCAACGAGCTCCTGGTGCGCGACGCGGCCCGCTGACGGCGGCCCGCTCCGTCCGCGTCGGCCCGCCATTGCCGGAGCGAGCCGGACCTCCTATCGTCGAGGCGATGAGGACGTCCGGCGGGCCGATGGTGAGCTCCGGTCGGATTCGGCCGCGTCTTCTGCTCCTGGGCTCGCCGTCCTGACGGTCGGCGGCTGCGCCCGGCGCCCGTTTCCGCCCGCTGACCCCTTCGTCCGGGCCCCCGTCCCCACCGCCTCCCGCGAATCGAGCGAGCCCGCCGCGTCCTCCGTCAATGCCTTGTCCGCTTCAGGCGGGACGGGTCGTAGCCCTGGGACTTCAAACGCGCGAGGATCCCCTCGTAGGTCGCCTCGGGCATCGTCGGGGTCCTGCACAGGATCCACAGGTAGTCCCGGCTCGGGTGGCCGACGACGGCGTACTCGTAGTCGGCACCGAGGTCGACGATCCAGTAGTCGCCCCAGAACGGGCGGAAGAAGCTCACCTCGAGCTTCGCGTTCGTGGCGCGATCCACCACCCTGGCGCGGCCGAGCGCCGACTTCTCCTCTCCGTCGAGCGAGTCCTTCCTGCACCGGTTCAGGACGTCGATGTCTCCGTCCTTCCGGATCGTGTAGGTGGCCGTCGTGGCCACGCAGCCCCTCTGGAACTTCTGCGGAAAGCTGGCGATCTCGAACCAGGTCCCGACGTAGCGCGCGAGATCGACGTGAGACACCGTCTCGAGGGGTGGCGGCTTGGGGTGCTCCGTCGTCCTCCCCGAGCAGCCGGCGAGTGCGGCCAGGGAGGCGAGGATCGCCAGGGGTTTCATCGTCATCTCTCGACGCGCGAATATACGCGCCAGGCCCGGCGTCCCGTCGAGCGCGGCGGCCGGTTGCGCGGTGGCGGCTACCGCGGGTCGGGTGACGCGGGGGCGGGCGCCGTGTCGGTCGCCACCGCGCTCCCCACCCCGCCCGGCATCCCGAAGAACATCCGGACCGTGCCGTCGCGGAGCTTGACGACCGTCGGGTCGAAGCGCTCTCTTGCCTCCAGCACCTGGCGTCCCGCGACACCCGAGGCCGGGAAGAGCCTCCCGTCCTCGCTCTCGGCCGCCCGGAAGCTCTCGTAGCTCTTGTAGTAGAGGCGGAAGGCGCCCCCCGTCACCTTCACGACGTCGGGGTCGACCGAGTCCCGTCCCGTCGCCTCGCTACCCGCCTCACCCGCCTCCAGCGTCCAGGTCAGCCCTTCGTCGGTCGAAACGGCGGTCCGGGTGTTGTTCCGGTTGACGGCGCCGCCCGTGCCGTACCAGTCGGCCACGTAGTAGAGCCGCCAGCGTCCGTCCGCGAGCCGCACGGCGTGCGGCACCTGGAGGATTCCGGCGTCCTGTGGGCCCGGCCGCATCCGCTCGCCCGCCTCGATCGTGAACGCCAGCCCGTCGGTCGAGACGGCGCTCTTCAGCACGTGGCTGCCCGGGGCGCCGTCGGGCCAGAGGAACCGCCAGCCGCCGGCGCGGAGGTAGACGACAGCGATGTCCCCCATCTGCCCCCGCGTTCCCGGATCGGGGGCGAACGTGAAGCCGTCGGCGCTGGTGGCGCTTCGCATCCCGCCCTGGCCCGGCGTGAAGAGCCGGAGCCGTCCGTCGGGCAAGGCGATCACGCGCGGCACGCCCGAGCCGCCACCCAGGCGCAGGCCGTCCTCGACGCGCCACGTCCACCCCTCGGAGGGGGCGAGCGTGAAGCGAGCCTCCCAGCCGGGCTCCTCCGGGTCTGCCGCGGTGTCCGGCGAGGCGACCGTGAAGGTGGCGTCCCCGGACGTCCCGTCGATCGGCGTCGCCCACGCGAGGACGGCCGGCTCGGAGCTCACCTCGACGACGACCGGATCGGAGGCGTGTGCGGGCGCCCACGCCCCGAGCACGTCGTCGATCTGGGCCGAGCCGAGCGCGGGCACGTCCACGGTGGTCTCGCCGAGGAGCACGGCCGAGGACGCGCTCCGGAGCGAGACGTGAACGCGAGCGGAGGCCGTCTCGCTCGGGTTGACGAGGCCCACGTTCACGCGTGCGCCGTGGAGAGGCGCGAAGACGCCGGCCGTCACCGCGGCCGAGGCCGGCACCGCCGGCACGCCGACGCCGAAGGTGCCGCACGCGGCGTTCCCCGAGTTGAACGTCCGCGAGGTTGCGACGAGCGGGCCGTCGGCCCGCAGCCGGAGCGCCCCTCCACCCGAGGTCCCGAGCGATGCCACGACGTCGGGGAGAAGCGTCCCGGCGCGCGGTGCGAGCCGCACCGGCGTCTCTGCCGGGCTCGTCCCGCCGGGCCGCGGCAGGAACCGGACCCACACCTGCCGCTCTTCCGTCCGCGACGGGTTGAAGAGCGCGAGCTCCGTCGTCCAGGTGGAGCCGGCCGCGCCGGCGCTCCGCGCCGCGGCCGGGACGAAGAGCACGGTCTCTACCGCGAGGGCGGCAGGGCTCGCGAGAGTCAGGGCGGTGGCGAGGAGGACGCAGTCCGACGTGGAGCGCATGAGTCCCTCCGTGTCTTCGGCTCATGCGCGCGGGACACCCGAGCTTACACGTCACCCCGGAAGAGGCTCGCGGCCCGACGAAAGGGCCGCTCCGGGGGCGGGGCAGACGACTCGTTCCCGCCCGCCGCGGGGTGACCGGGCCCCCTTCCCCGAGCGCGGTTTGACGGAGGAGTGTGAATCGGCAATCGTCCTCCGACCTCGAATGGACGGAACAGCGCTTCTCCTCAGCCTCGAGCTGGCGGCCGCCACCTCGGCGGCCCTTCTCGTCGTGGGGACGCCCCTCGCCGCCTGGCTGGCGTTCTCCCGGGTCCGCGGCAAGGTCCTCGTGGAGGCGCTGGTGGCGCTCCCGCTGGTCCTCCCGCCCACCGTGCTCGGCTTCTACGTCCTCCTCGCGATCGGTCCGCGCAGCCCGTTCGGCGCGGCTTGGGAGCGGGTGACCGGCTCGCTGCTGCCGTTCTCGTTCACGGGCCTCCTCCTCGGGTCGGTGCTCTACAGCCTGCCGTTTGCCGTGCAGCCGTTCGCGGCGGCGTTCCGGGGGGTGCCGCCGGCCCTGCTGGAGGCGTCGGCGTGCCTCGGCGTCTCCCGAGCCGGGACGTTCCGGCGCGTCGTCCTGCCGCTCTCGGCGCGCGGGATCGTGACCGGGCTGGTCCTGGCGTTCGCCCACACGTTGGGCGAGTTCGGCGTCGTTCTCATGGTGGGCGGGAACATCGCCGGCCGCACGCGAACCGCCTCGATCGCCATCTACGATCACGTGCAGGCGCTCGACTACGCCGCGGCGTCGCGGACCTCGCTCGTCCTGCTCGCACTTTCCTTCCTGCTCCTCGCCGTCACGTACGGCCTCGGGCGCCGCGCGGCGACGACGTGGTCGCTGTCCTAGAGCTCGACGTCGACGTCCGCCCCATCGTGCGGGGCCGGCTCGCGCTGCCGCTCGAGCCCGCGTGCACGCTGGTCCTCTTCGGGCCGTCCGGGTCTGGCAAGACCACGCTCCTGCGCGCGGTGGCGGGTCTCGAGCGGCGGGCGCGCGGGACGATCCGCTGCGGCGGGGAGGTCTGGCTCGACTCGGCGTCGGCGATCGCCGTGCCGCCGGCTCGGCGCCGCCTCGGCTTCCTGCCCCAGGGCGACTCGCTCTTCCCTCACCTCGACGTGGCGGGCAACGTCGCCTACGGGCTCGACCGCCTCCCGCGCCCGGCGCGGGAACGCCGGGTCGCGGACC
>CAYLNK010000020.1:0-26447 GCA_964384675.1 uncultured Holophagales bacterium
CGGGCGCGGCCGCGGCGGCCTTCGGCGCCGGCTTCGCCTTGCCGATCGTGACGCTGGTCACGTCGCTCAGCAGCTGGTCGACGTCCTTCTTCTTCTTGGGCTTCTCGGGCCCCTTGGTCTCGTCGGTCATCGGATTGTCCCCTTACTTCTCGGCGACGGTGCTCTCGGCGACCGCGACGGCCTCGGCCTCGGGGGCCTCGGGGGCCGCGTGGCTCCCACGGCCACGGGCCTTGGCGATCGCCTCCTCGAGGTGGAGGCTCTTGAGCGCCTCGAACGTCGCCTTGACGACGTTGTGCGGATTCGCGGTGCCGAGTGACTTCGTCAGGATGTTCTGGACGCCGGCGGACTCGAGGACGGCCCGGACGGGGCCCCCGGCGATGACCCCGGTACCTTCCGAGGCGGGCTTGAGCATCACGCGACCGGCGCCGAAGTGACCGATCACCGGATGCGGGATGGTGCTCCCCTTCAGGGGCACGCTGATCATCTTCTTCTTGGCCATCTCGATCCCCTTCTTGATGGCCATCGGGACCTCCTTCGCCTTGCCAGCCCCGTAGCCGACGCGGCCGTGCCCGTCACCCACGACGACGAGCGCGGAGAAGGAGAAGTTCTTGCCGCCCTTGACGACCTTCGTCACCCGGTTGATGTGGACGACGTGGTCGATGAGGTCGGCACCCGCCCGGCCTTCGCCGAGCGCGCCCGGGGGGCGGGAGGAAGGCGGTCCGCCGGGACCGGAGCGGCCGGGGCCGCCGGGACGACCGGGACGGGACGGACGATTCGCGACGTTGGTGCTCAAAACTTCAACCCCTTTTCCCTTGCGGCATCGGCGAGCGCCTTGACGTTCCCGTGATACAGGTGACCACCGCGATCGAACACGACCGCCGAGATCCCCTGGGCCTGGGCTCGCTCCGCGATCAACGAGCCGACCTTGACGGCGGCCGTCTTGCTCGCGGCGCTCTTGGCGTCGCCCTTGATCACGGCCTCCTTGGAGTTGGCCTGCGCCAGGGTGCGGCCCGCCTGGTCGTCGATGAGCTGAGCGTAGACGTAGCGCGACGAGCGTCGCACCGCGAGGCGGGGGCGCGCCGCCGTACCGTGGACCTTCTTCCGGATCCGCTCATGGATCCGGATCCGGGCTTCCACTCTGGCCTGAGCTTTTTCCATGGTCGCTTCCCTACCTACTTCCCGGTGGCCTTGCCGGCCTTCTTCTTCAGGACCTCACCGACGAACCGGAACCCCTTCAGCTTGTACGGGTCCGGGGGCCGGATCCCGCGGATCTCGGTCGCCGTCTGTCCCACCTTCTGCTTGTCGACGCCCGTCACGATCACGTGGGTCACGTCCTTGGCCTTCGCGTCGGGCGCCACCTCGACGCTGATCCCCTCAGGCACCGCGAACACGACGGGGTGAGAGAAGCCGACGGTGAAGACGACGTTCGGCCCCTTCTTCTCGGCCTTGAAGCCGATTCCGACGAGGTCGATCTTCCTCTCGAAACCCGCGGTGACGCCGAGAACGGCGTTCTGCAGGAGCGCCCGGTTCAGGCCGTGGAGCGCCTTGTCCCGCTTCTCCTCGCCGCCCCGGATCAGCTCCAGCTTGCCGTCCTTGCTCTGGACCTTCATGCCGTTCAGGACCGGCGTGGCCATGGTGCCCTTGGGCCCCTTGACCTTCACGGTGGACCCGTCCACCTGGACCTCGACCCCCTTGGGGATCACGACCGGCTTCTTTCCGATACGCGACATCTCTTCTCCTACCAGACCGAGCAGACGACCTCGCCGCCGAGGCCTCGCTTCTTGGCGTCATGCCCCGCGAGCAGCCCCTGGGAGGTCGAGACGATCGCCACGCCGAGCCCACCCAGGACGTCCGGGAGCTCGTCCTTCTTGGCGTACAGGCGGCGTCCGGGCTTCGAGACGCGCGACAGGCCGTGGATCACGGGCCGCCCGCCGTCGTCGTACTTCAGGTACAGCCTCAGCAAGCCGACGCCGCGGTCATCGAGGACCTTGAAGTTCTTGATGTAGCCCTCGTCCTTGAGGATCCGGGCGAGCTCCACCTTGAAGCGGGACGCCGGCACGTCGGTCTTCTCGTGGCGCGCCGACAGGGCGTTCCTCAGACGAGTGAGCAGGTCGGCAATCGGGTCGTTCATTCGGATCTCCTACCAGGACGCCTTCCCGACGCCGGGGATGTAGCCGCCGAGCGACAGGTTTCGGAAGCAGATTCGGCAGAGTCCGAACTTCCGCATGTAGCTCCGCGAGCGCCCGCAGATCTTGCAGCGGTTGTGCTTCCGGATCGCGAACTTGAGCGTGCTGTTCGCCTTGACGATGGATGCGCGACGGGCCATCGAGTCTCTCCTATCGGCCGAAGGGCATGCCGAGCTCACGGAGGAGGACTCGGGCCCGGTCGTCGGAACCGGCGGTGGTGACGATCGTGACGTTCAGCCCCTTGGACTTGTCGACCTTCAGGGGGTCGATCTCCGGGAAGATCAGGTGGTCCTTGATCCCCAGGGTGAAGTTGCCACGCCCGTCGAAGGAACGGGTGGGGACGCCGCGGAAGTCGCGGACGCGCGGGAGCGCGATGTTCATGAGCCGGTCGAGGAACTCGTACATCCGCTCGCCCCGGAGGGTGACCCGGCAGCCGATCGGCATGCCGGCGCGGAGCTTGAACGTGGCGATCGACTTCTTCGCCTTCGTCACGACCGCCCTCTGTCCGGCGATCTTCGTGAGCTCCTCGGCGGCGACGTCGACCAGCTTCGCGTTCGAGATCGCCTCGCCCATCCCGATGTTGAGGACGACCTTGTCGACCCTCGGCACGGCCATCGGGTTCTCGATCGCGAACTCCTTCTTGAGGGAGGGCACGACCTCCTTGAGGTACTTCTCGTGCAGTCGCGCCATGGCCTACTCCCCCGCGGAGACGGTGGAGACCGTCGCCTTGCTCTTCTTGGCGAAGCGGACCCGCTCGCCGCCCTCGATCCGGACGCCGAGCCGCGTCGGCTTGCCGTTCTCCGGGTCCTTGACCTGCACGTTCGACAGGGCGATCGGACCCTCGCGCTCGACGATCCCGCCCTTGATGTTCTTCTGGGGGTTGGGCCGAGTGGCGCGCTTGATCATGTTGACGCCCTCGACCACGACCCGGCCCTTCTCGCGAAGGACCCGCAGGACCTTGCCGGCCGCGCCGCGGTCCTTGCCCGCGAGCACCACGACCTCGTCACCTCGACGGATCCGGATCTTGCCCATCGGCTCGGGCTTCTTCTTCTTGCTCATCGCTCAGATCACCTCGGGCGCGAGCGAGATGATCTTCATGAACTTCCGCTCGCGCAGCTCGCGCGCGACGGGTCCGAAGACGCGCGTCCCGATCGGCTCCTTGTCGTTGTTGATCAGCACCGCTGCGTTGTTGTCGAAGCGGATGTAGCTCCCGTCGCGTCGCCGCGTCTCACGCACGGTCCGCACGATCACCGCCTTCACGACTTTCCCCTTCTTGACGGGGTCCGGCGCATCGGGCGTCGACTCCTTCACGGAGCAGGTGATCACGTCGCCAACCCGGCCGAAGTCGCCGACCGATCCCCCCTTGAGGCGGATACAAAACAGCTTCTTCGCGCCCGAGTTGTCCGCCACCTCGAGGATGGTCCCCATCTGGATCACGGCGTCCTCCTGACTCTCAGCTCTTCCGACACCCGCTCACGACTCGCGTCGCGCGCGGCTGATGACCGACTTCACGCGCCAGCGCTTGCGCGCGGACAGCGGACGGGTCTCCTCGATCTCGACCACGTCGCCCGGCTTGCAGCCGAGCACGCGGTCGTCGGCGAGGAACTTCACCGAACGCTTCTGGAAGCGGCCGTAGCGCGGGTTCCTGATCGAGCGTGTGACCTCGACCACCACGGTCTTCTCCATCTTGTCGGAGATGACCGTCCCGACCTTCTTGGTGCGGCGCGCCGCCGGGGTCGCCGGGGCCGCGCTCGTCGTCGTCTCGCTCATAGTCCTAAGCCTTCTTCGCGGTCTTCGGAGCCGCCGCCTGCCTGGCCACCGTCTTGAGCCGGGCGAGGTCCCTGCGGACCTCGGCGATCTTCATCGGGTTCTCGAGCTGGCCGGTCGACTTCTGGAGCCGAAGCGTGAACAGCGCCTGCGTCCACTCCCGCTCCTTGGCCGTGCGCTCTTCCGGGGTCCACTCGCGCATCGCGGTCGCCTTCATCGTCATCGCACGGCCTCCATGAACTGGCGCGACACGAAGCGGGTCTTGATGCCGATCTTGTCGGACGCCAGCGAGAACGCCTCGCGCGCCGTCTTCTCGTCGACGCCTTCCATCTCGAACAGGACCCGGGCCGGCTTGATGACGCAGACCCAGCCTTCGGGAGCGCCCTTCCCCTTCCCCATTCGGGTCTCGGCGGGCTTCTTGGTGATCGGCTTGTCCGGGAACACCCGGATCCAGAGCTTCCCGCCGCGCTTGACGTGGCGCTGGATCGCGACACGTCCGGCCTCGATCTGGCGGGCGGTCAGCCAGCCCGGCTCCAGGGCCTGCAGACCGTAATCCCCGAACGACAGCTCGGAGCCCCGGAGCGCCATCCCGCGCATCCGGCCCCTCTGCTGCTTCCGGTACTTGACCTTCGACGGCATCATCATGAGCGTGCTTCCTTAACGCGCCGCCCGAACGAGGCGGCTGCGGTGAGGCGTGGAGGGGGTCCGGGGGAGCCCGGCCCCGGGTTCAGCCCGGTTCATCACGCGACCTTCCGCCGCGACTTGGCGCGGTGCAGGTCGCCCTTGTAGATCCAGCACTTCACGCCGATCTTTCCGTACGTGGTGCGGGCCTCCGCGAACCCGTAGTCGATGTCCGCCTTGAGAGTGTGGAGCGGGAGGCGCCCCTCCTGATACCACTCGGCGCGCGCGATCTCGGCGCCGTTCAGGCGGCCGGCGCAACGGATCTTGATCCCCTGCGCGCCGAAGCGGAACGCCGACTCCATCCCCTTCTTCATCGCGCGCCGGAACGCCACCCGACGCTCCAGCTGCATCGCGATCGATTCGGCGACGAGCTGGGCGTCGGTCTCGGGACGCTGGATCTCGATGATGTTGACGTGGATGTCCTTGCCCAGCCGCTTCTGCAGCCGGTCCCGGAGCTGGTCCACCGAGGCGCCCTTCTTGCCGATGATCACGCCGGGGCGGGCGGTCATGATGTTGATCTTGAGCTTGTTCCCGCGCTCGATCTCGATCTCCGAGACCGCGGCGTTCGAGAGGTCGCGCTTCAGCTCGCCCCGCAGCTTCAGGTCGTCGTGAAGGTGCTGGAGGTAGTCCTTCTCGGCGTACCAGCGGGAGTGCCAGGTGCGGTTGTAGCCGATGCGGAACCCGTAGGGATGGACTTTCTGACCCATGCTCTCTTCCTCGTTCCTACTCGGACGCCGGGGTCGCGGCCGGCTTCTTGGCCGTCGCGGGCTTGGCGGACTTCGCGGGCTTGGCGCTCTTCGCCGTCTTGGGCGACTTCTCCTCGCCCTTGTCGCCCTTCGGGCGGGCGCCGAGCTTGGCGGCCGCCGCGCCCACGCGCGACGTCCGACCCTTGCGGGCGAGCGGCTTGGGCGCCTCGCCGGGGAGCCCCGCGGCCTTGCGGGCCGCCGGGTCGTCCGAGAGGACCACGGTCACGTGGCAGAACGGTCGCGGGACCAGCCACATCCGCCCCTGAGGACCGCTCATGAAGCGGGGCCGGGCGAACCGCTTCTTGTAGTTCGACACCGACCGGATCATGGCGTTCCGCTGGAGCGGCTTGCGCCCGGCCTCGTCCACGTGGATCTTCGCGACGACGAGGTTGTCGGTGTCGAAGCCGGCTTCCTTGTTGGCCGCGTTGGCGGCCGCGGACTCGACCAGCTTGAGCAGGTCGGCCGAGCAACCCTTGCGGGTCGTCCGGAGCGTGGCGAGCGCCTGGACGAGCGGCTTCCGACGGACCAGGTCCGCAACCAGGCGGATCTTCTGGGCGGAGCCCCGGTAGTGACGGAGACGGGCGGACGATTCCATCGTTCCCTCTACCTCACTTCGCCGCCGGCGCCGGAGCCGGCGTCGCGCCCTTCTCGACCTTCTTGCCCGAGTGGCCCTTGAAGGTCCGGGTCGGGGAGAACTCGCCCAGCTTGTGGCCGACCATGTTCTCGGAGACGTACACCGGGATGAACTTCTTGCCGTTGTGGATCGCCAGGGTGTGGCCGACCATCTCGGGCAGGATCGTCGAGCGGCGCGACCAGGTCTTCAGCACCCGCTTGTCGCCCGCGGAGTTCAGCGCCGTGATCTTGTCCAGCAGCGGGGCGTCGACGAAAGGCCCCTTCTTCGTGGAACGTGACATCGCGACTCCTCGCCTACTTCCGCCGCTTCACGATGGAAGCGTCGGTCCGCTTGTTGTTGCGGGTCTTGAAGCCCTTGGTCTTCCAGCCCCACGGAGAGCAGGGGTGCCGACCACCGGAGGTCTTGCCCTCGCCGCCGCCCATCGGGTGGTCGACCGGGTTCATCGCGACGCCGCGGTTGTGGGACTTCCAGCCGAGCCAGCGGTTCCGCCCGGCCTTGCCGATCGCGATGTTCTCGTTCTCGATGTTCCCGACCTGGCCGATCGTGGCGTAGCACTCGACGGGGACCCGCCGGAGCTCGCCCGAAGGGAGGCGTAGCAGCGCGGCGACGCCCTCCTTGGCCATCAGCTGAGCGCCCGCGCCCGCCGAGCGGGCCATCTGGGCGCCCGCGCCGGGCTTCAGCTCCACGTTGTGGACCACCGTGCCGAGCGGGATCGCCTTCAGCGGCAGCGCGTTCCCGACGACGATGTCGGCCTGCGGACCAGCGATCACGGTCTGCCCCACCGCGAGGCCGAGCGGCGCCACGATGTAGCGCTTCTCACCGTCCACGTAGTGGAGGAGGGCGATGCGGGCCGAGCGATTCGGGTCGTACTCGACGCTGGCCACCTTCGCCGGAATGCCGTGCTTGTCCCTCAGGAAGTCGACGGTCCGGTAGCGCTTCTTGTGCCCGCCGCCACGCCACCAAGAGGTGAGGTGTCCGCGCGAGTTGCGCCCGCCGGTCTTGAGCTTGCCCTTGGTGAGGGACTTCTCCGGCTCGCTCCGGGTTATTTCCGCGAAGTCGGACGTGGTCCGCTGGCGGAGGCCCGGGGAGGTCGGCTTATAGGACTTGACCGGCATGCGTCACACTCCCTCGAAGATGGCCGGGAGCTTCTGCCCCGGGGCGAGCTTCACGTAGGCCTTCTTCTTCGCGCTGGTCCGGCCGATGGAGCGGCCGACCTTGCGGATCCGTCCCGGCACGGTGACGACGCGGACGCCGTCGACCTTGACCTGGAACAGCGTCTCGACCGCGTGGGCGATCTCGATCTTGTTGGCATCCGAGGCCACCACGAACGTCAGTGTGTTCGACAGCTGGGTCATCGCGGTGGACTTCTCCGTCATCACCGGACGGACGACGATGGACTGCGGCTTCCGGATCACGCGAGCACCTCCGCAACCGCGCGAAGCGCCTGCTCGGTCAGCACGAGCGTACGGGCGTTCATGGCGTCGTAGACGTTGACGCCGAGCGGATCGAGGACCTGCAGCTCGGGGTTGTTCGAGGCCGCCCGCAGGAGGTTGACGTTGTCGCGGCGGTCCACGAGGAGCGCCTTGCCGGCGACGCCGAGCTTGGCGATGACCTTCGCGAGGTCGGCCGTCTTGTGGGTCGACAGGTCCAGGTTCTCGAGGAGGACGAACGCGTTGCTCCGGACCTTCTCGGACAGGACGCACTTGAGCGCGGCCTTCTTCGTCCGGACGTTCATCTTGACCGCGTACGAACGGGGAACCGGCCCGTGCACGGTACCGCCGTGTCGGTGGAGCGGCGGCCGTCCGCCGCCCTGTCGGGCGCGCCCGGTGTGCTTCTGCTTGAACGGCTTCTTGCCGGTGCCGGAAACCTCGGAGCGCACCTTGGTCTTGTGCGTCCCCGCGTGCTCCTTGGCCCGGATCTCCTTGACCGCCTCCCACACGATGTGGCGGCGGAAAGGCACCGCGAAGATGTCGGCCGGGAGATTCGCCTCGCCGACGGTCTCGTTCTGGAGGTTCCGGATCGGGACCGTCAGCACCTGTGCCGAGGGAGCCGCGCCGGCCTTGGTGGGCTTCGTCTTCATGGTCATCCTCAGGCCGCCGTCCCGGTCTTGACCTGCTTCACGATCTTGACGACCGCGTTCCGCGCACCCGGAACGGCGCCGCGGATGTAGAGCAGGTGGTTCTCGGCATCGACCCGCACGACGACGAGATTCTTCACGGTCGTCTGCGTGCCACCCATCCGGCCGGACGACCGGGTGCCGGGGTAGACCCGCGACGGGAAGGCCGACGGCCCGATCGAGCCGGGGGCCCGGTGGAACATCGAGCCGTGCGTCGCCGCGCCGCCCGCGAAGTGGTGACGCTTCATCACGCCCTGGAAGCCCTTGCCCTTCGAGACGCCGATGATGTCGACGTGCTCGGACGGCTGGAAGATGTCGCAGAGGACCTTGTCCCCCGGGTTGATCGCGTCGCCGGCCTCGCAGCGCACCTCACCGAGCGTCTTCGCCGGCGGGATACCCGCCTTCTCGAAGTGCCCGCGGGCGGCTTTGGTGAGCCGGCGCGGCGAGACGCGGCCGACCAGACCGATCTGGACCGCCTCGTACCCATCCGTCGCCTGCGTCTTGCGCTGGACCACGAGGCACGGCCCCGCCTCCACGACGGTGACCGGCACCACGGTGCCGTCCGCCTCGAAGACCTGGGTCATGCCGACCTTGCGTCCCAAGATTCCGTTGATCATCGTTAGGTTCCTCGGTTCCTCGCCGTCCGGCCTACTTGCCCATCGTCCGGATCTCGACCTCGACACCGGCGGGGAGCTCGAGCTTCGTCAGGGCGTCGACGGTCTGCGGGGTCCACTCGAAGATGTCGAGCAGGCGCTTGTGGGTCCGCATCTCGAACTGCTCACGCGACTTCTTGTCGACGTGCGGGGATCGGTTGACGGTCCACCGCGAGATGGACGTCGGAAGCGGGATCGGCCCGGCGACCTTGGCGCCCGAGCGCCGCGCGGTGTCGACGATCTCGGTCGTCGACTGGTCGAGGATCCGGTAGTCGTACCCCTTGAGGCGGATGCGGATCTTGTCTGTGCCCATTTACCTTCTCTCGCTTCCCGTTGGTGCCGTGATCCGCGGAACGCTCCGTCCCGCGGATCCCCGAAACTAGCGATGCCCTCGCCGGGGGCGTGGGTGGCGTCGCTGCGCCCCGAAGAGCTCAGCGACGCCCTCGCCGGGGGTTGCGGGGGGCGGCGTAGGAGCCCCCCGCAGCTAGGGTCAAGCCAGGATCTCGGTGACGGTGCCGGCGCCCACGGTCCGTCCACCCTCGCGGATGGCGAACTTGAGACCCTTCTCCATCGCGATCGGCGCGATGAGCTCGATCTCGAGCTCGACGTCGTCGCCCGGCATGACCATCTCGACGCCCGAGGGGAGCTTCGTCGAGCCGGTCACGTCCGTGGTGCGGAAGTAGAACTGCGGCCGGTAGTTGTTGAAGAACGGGGTGTGGCGTCCGCCCTCGTCCTTGGAGAGGATATAGACCTTCCCCATGAACTTGGTGTGCGGCTTGATGGAGCCGGGCTTGGCCAGGACCTGGCCGCGCTCGACGTCGGTGCGCTCGACGCCGCGGAGGAGGACGCCGACGTTGTCGCCGGCCTGACCCTGATCCAGGAGCTTCTTGAACATCTCGACGCCGGTCACGGTCTTCTTGACCGTGTCGCGCAGGCCGATGATCTCGATCTCGTCGCCGACCCGGACGATTCCGCGCTCCACACGGCCGGTCACGACGGTGCCGCGGCCGGAGATCGAGAACACGTCCTCGATCGGGAGCAGGAAGTCCTTGTCGACCTGGCGCTGCGGCTCGGGGATCGAGTCGTCCAGCGCCTTGGCGAGCTGCCAGATGCACTCGGCGCCGGGGCCGGTCGGGTCGGCCAGAGCGCCGGTCGCCGAGCCGCGGATGACCGGGAGCGTATCGCCCGGGAAGCCGTACTTGCTGAGGAGCTCGCGCACCTCGAGCTCGACGAGGTCGAGGAGCTCGACGTCTTCCATCAGGTCGCACTTGTTCAGGAACACGACCACGGCCGGGACGTTCACCTGCCGGGCGAGGAGCACGTGCTCCTTGGTCTGCGGCATCGGGCCCACGGGGGCGGAGACGACGAGGATCGCGCCGTCCATCTGCGCCGCGCCGGTGATCATGTTCTTGATGTAGTCGGCGTGGCCCGGGCAGTCGATGTGGGCGTAGTGCCGCTTCTCGCTCTCGTACTCCACGTGCGCGAGCGCGACCGTCAGGATCTTGGTCGCATCGCGGCGGAAGGTCTTGGCGTCGGCCTTCGCCACGTCGTCGTACGACTTCGAGACGGCGAGGCCCCTGGTCGAGAGGACCTTGGTCAGCGCGGCGGTCAGGGTCGTCTTCCCGTGGTCGACGTGCCCGATCGTCCCGACGTTGACGTGAGGCTTCTTGCGCTCGAATTTCTCCTTGGCCATCGTGTCCTCCGTTCCTCTGGCTCTTCAGTCTCTAAGTGTCGTGTCGCCGACGCGGCTGCGTCAGACGGATACCTTCGCGATGATTCCCTCGGCGATCGCCTTCGGGACTTCGTCGTACCGCTCGAACTGCATCGTGTAGTTGGCACGTCCCTGGGTCAGCGAGCGGAGCGTGGTGGCGTAGCCGAACATCTCGGACAGCGGGACGCTCGCGGTGATGACCTGGAAGTTCGAGCGCGCTTCCATGTGGTTGATCTTGCCGCGGCGCGAGTTCAGGTCGCCGATCACGTCGCCCATGAACTCCTCGGGCGTCACGGCCTCGACCGCCATGACCGGCTCGAGGATGTGCGGATCGGCCTTCTTGGCGCCGTCCTGGAAGGCCATGGAGCCGGCGATCTTGAACGCCATCTCCGACGAGTCGACGTCGTGGAACGAGCCGTCGTACAGCTCGACCTGCAGTCCGACGGTCGGGTAGCCGGCCAGGACCCCGGTGAGGACGGCCTCGCGGATCCCCTGGTCGATCGGCTTGATGAACTCCTTGGGGATGGACCCGCCCTGCGTCGCGTTGATGAACTCGTAGTCCTTGCCTTCCGGGTGCGGGCGGAGGTAGATCTTGGCGTGGCCGTACTGCCCCTTGCCGCCCGACTGGCGGATGAACTTGCCCTCGCCCTTGACCTCCTTGCGGATGGTCTCTCGGTAGGCGACCTGCGGCTTGCCGACGTTGGCCCCGACGTTGAACTCTCGGACCAGCCGGTCGACGATGATCTCCAGGTGGAGCTCGCCCATCCCGGCGATGATGGTCTGGTTGGTCTCCCGGTCGGTCGACACCTTGAACGTCGGGTCTTCCTGCATGAGCTTGGCGAGCGCCATGCCCATCTTCTCCTGGTCGGCCTTGGTCTTCGGCTCGATGGAGAGCGTGATGACCGGCTCCGGGAACTTCATCGACTCCAGGACGACCACGTGGCTGCGGTCGCAGATCGTGTCACCGGTCGTGACGTTCTTCAGGCCGACGGCCGCGGCGATGTCGCCCGCCCAGACCTCCTTGATCTCCTCACGCTTGTTGGCGTGCATCTTCAGGAGGCGGCCGATCCGCTCGTTGGTCTCCTTGGCCGAGTTGTAGACGCCGCTCCCGGCGTCGAGGTGGCCCGAGTAGACGCGGAAGAACGCGAGCTGGCCGACGAACGGGTCGGTCATGATCTTGAAGACGAGCCCGGCGAACGGCGCGTCGTCGCGCGTGTCGAGCTGCATCTCGTTTCCCTTCTCGTCGAGTCCCCGGATGGCCGGGATGTCGACGGGAGACGGGAGGTACTCGACGACCGCGTCCAGGAGCTGCTGGACGCCCTTGTTCTTGAAGGCCGAGCCGCACACGACCGGATGGAGCTTCCCGGCGACCGTGGCCCTCCGGAGTGCGGCCCTGAGCTCATCCGGCTCCGGGATCTGCCCCTCCATGTACTTCATCATCAGGGCGTCGTCGGTCTCGGCGATCGACTCGATGAGACGCTCCCGGTACTTGTCGAACATCTCGCGGTGGTCCGCCGGGACGTCCACGATCTCGAACTCGGCCCCGAGGGTCTCGTTCCTGAAGTCGTACGCCTTCTGCTCGACGAGGTCGATGACCCCTTCCAGGGTCTCGGCGGAGCCCCACGGGATCTGCACCGGGGTGGGCTTGGCGCCCAGCTTCGACACCATCATGTCGATGCACTTGTCGAAGTCCGCGCCGACGCGGTCCATCTTGTTGATGAACGCGATGCGCGGGACGCCGTAGCGGTCGGCCTGGCGCCAGACCGTCTCGGACTGCGGCTCGACGCCGGAGACGGCATCGAACACGGCGACCGCGCCGTCGAGCACGCGCAGCGAGCGCTCGACCTCGGCCGTGAAGTCCACGTGCCCGGGCGTGTCGATGATGTTGATCCGGATCCCCTTCCAGTGGCAGGTCGTCGCGGCCGACGTGATCGTGATGCCGCGCTCCTGCTCCTGGACCATCCAGTCCATCGTCGCGGTCCCGTCATGGACCTCGCCGATCTTGTAATTGACGCCGGTGTAGAAGAGGACGCGCTCGGTGGTCGTCGTCTTGCCCGCGTCGATGTGGGCCATGATGCCGATGTTGCGGCACTTATCCAGAGGATGATTTCGCGGCATAAGAGCTGTTCCCTGTCCGGGTGATCTGCGCCGTCGAACCCCGGGGGCTCACGGACTCTCGCGAGCCCTCCCGTGGGTTCCGCACGCTTGATGGCGTGTCCAGGTGTGTCCAGGGGACCTGTCCGGATCTCCGGCCGGTTTCCTCTCACCCGGAATGTCGGGCCGCCTCGCCGCTCGCGCGGCGCGGGGTCACCTACCGTGCAGTCCTACCAGCGGTAATGGGCGAAGGCCTTGTTGGCCTCGGCCATCTTGTGGGTATCCTCCTTCTTCTTGACGGCGTTCCCGCGGTTGTTCGAGGCGTCCATCAGCTCGCCGGCGAGCTTGTCACGCATGGTCTTCTCGCCGCGCGACTGCGCGTACGAGATGATCCAGCGGATGGCGAGCGAGGTGCGGCGGTTCGGCTTCACCTCGACCGGGACCTGGTACGTGGAGCCGCCCACGCGGCGGGACTTGACCTCGAGCACCGGCTTGACGTTCTCGAGGGCCTTCTTGAAGGTCTTGAGCGGATCGTCCGAGGTCTTCCCCTCGATGTGCTTCATCGCTCCGTAGAAGATCGCCTCGGCGGTCGACTTCTTGCCCCGCTCCATCACGCAGTTGATGAACTTGGTGACGAGCTGGGACTGGTAGAGGGGATCCGGGAGGACTTCGCGCTTGGGGACTTCGCGGCGACGCGGCATTTCTTACGCCTTCGGTCTCTTCGCCCCGTACTTGGAGCGGCTCTGCTTGCGGTTCGCGACGCCGACGGCGTCGAGCGTTCCACGGATGATGTGGTAGCGCACGCCCGGGAGGTCCTTCACGCGGCCCCCGCGGATCATCACGATGGAGTGCTCCTGGAGGTTGTGCCCGATCCCCGGGATGTACGTGGTCACCTCGATGCCGTTCGTGAGGCGGACTCGGGCGATCTTCCGAAGAGCCGAGTTCGGCTTCTTCGGGGTGGTGGTCTTCACCTGGGTGCAGACGCCCCGGCGCTGCGGGCACGACTGCAGGGCGGGCGACTTCGTCTTGTAGCGGACGGCGTCGCGTCCCTTCCTCACCAGCTGGCTGATCGTCGGCATCGGACTGACTCGATCTCCTTCGGCTCGTTCCGGGGCTCTGGGCTCGTTTCGACGGGACACCCCCACACCATCGGTGGCAAGGGGGCGTTTCCTTCCGGGGGCGGCGCCGAAGCGCCGACGACACGTCGGGAAAACTCGCGGAGAATATCGACGGCCCGTGCCGCTGTCAAGCGGGATCTGGCACGAAACCGTGAGGAGGCTGCGGCCCCTCCCGCGAACATCGAAGCGATTCGTGTGGGAGGGGTGTGGGGAGGCCCAGCGCGGGCCTCCCCACGGAGGAGATAGCGATTCGCTCGGAGGGGGTGTGGGGGAACCGGCGATGGTTCCCCCACGGAACTTCAGACGTCGTCGTCCAGGTCCGCCGCGATGACCGGGGCATCGTCGTCGAAGAAGAGCTCCTCGCTCTCCTCCGGCGGCGGCGGGATCTCCTCCCGCTCGAGGACGACGTTGCGGTAGTACTCCATGCCGGTGCCGGCCGGGATGAGGCGCCCGACGATGACGTTTTCCTTCAGGCCGCGCAGGAGGTCGACGCGGCCGGCGATGGACGCCTCGGTCAGGACGCGTGTGGTCTCCTGGAACGAGGCCGCCGAGACGAAGGAGTCGGTCGAGAGAGACGCCTTCGTGATGCCGAGGAGCAGGGGACGCCCCTGCGCCGGCTTCCCGCCGGCGGCGACGATCCGGTCGTTCTCCTCGTTGAACCGGAACCGGTCCACCTGCTCGTCGACCAGGAACTCCGTGTCGCCGACCTCCTCGATGCGGACGCTCCGCATCATCTGCCGGACGATGACCTCGATGTGCTTGTCGTTGATGGCGACGCCCTGGGAGCGGTAGACCTCCTGGATCTTGTCGGTCATGTACCGCTGGAGCTCCTTCTCGCCCTTGACCGCCAGGATGTCGTGCGGGGACGGATCGCCCTCGGTGAGGGGATCCCCGGCCTCCACGCGCTCGCCGTCCTGGACCATCACGTGCGCGCCGCGCGGGATCATCACCTCGCGCTTCTGCCCGTCCTCCGACTCCACGACCACCTTCTGGAGGCCCTTCGCGGTGCCGGCGTGCCGAACGACGCCCGAGATCTCGGTGATGACGGCAGGCTCCTTCGGGCGCCGGGCCTCGAAGAGCTCGACGACGCGCGGAAGACCGCCCACGATGTCGCGGGTCCGCTTCTTCTCCACGGGCTTCTTGGCGAGCGCGTCGCCGGGGTTGACGACGTCGCCGTCGGCGATCATCAGGTGCGACGGGATCGGCAGCGGATAGCGCCGCTCCTGCCCGTCCTTCCCGGTGACCACCAGCGTCGGCGCCCGCTTCTCGGTGGTGCCGGTCGTCTCGACGACGATCTTCTGGTTGAGGCCGGTGACCTTGTCCGTCTCCTCGCGGAGGTTCTCCCCCTCGAGGATGTCCTTGTAGGCGACCGTGCCGGCGATCTCCGACAGGATCGGGGACGCGAACGGGTCCCAGCTGACCAGCAGCTGGCCCGGCTTCACCTCGTCGCCCTCGGTCACCTTCAGCACCGAGCCGTAGGCGAGCGAGTAGCGCTCCTTCTCGCGCCCCTTGGCGTCGATCAGGACCAGCTTCGAGTTGCGGTTGACGACGACCTCGGTGCCGTCCTTCTTCTTGACGCGGACCGCGTTGAGGAGACGGACGGTTCCAGGGTTCTTGGCGACGTGACGGGCCGCCTCGGAGACGCGGGCCGTGCCGCCGTAGTGGAACGTTCGCATCGTGAGCTGCGTGCCCGGCTCGCCGATCGACTGGGCGGCGATGACGCCGACCGCCTCGCCGATGTCGACGAGCAGCCCGGTGGCCAGGTTGCGGCCGTAGCACTTGCGGCAGACGCCGCGCCGGGTCTCGCAGGTGAGGACCGAGCGGATCTTCGCCCGCTCGATGCCGGCCTCCTGGACCTTACCGGCCAGCTCCTCGGTGATGGTGTCGTTGGCGGCCACGATCAGCTCGTCGGTCGCCGGGTCGAACACGTCCTCCTGGACGATGCGGCCGACGATACGGTCGCGGAGCGATTCCAGGATCTCGCCGCCCTCGACGATGGCCGACACGATGATGCCGTCGATCGTCCCGCAGTCCTCTTCCGTGATGATGACGTCCTGGGCGACGTCGACGAGCCGGCGAGTCAGGTAGCCGGAGTCGGCCGTTTTGAGCGCGGTGTCGGCGAGGCCCTTGCGGGCGCCGTGCGTCGAGATGAAGTACTCGAGGACGGTGAGGCCCTCGCGGAAGTTCGAGATGATCGGCTGCTCCATGACCTCGCCCGACGGCTTGGACATGGGGCCGCGCATGCCGGCCAGCTGGCGGACCTGCTCCTTGGAGCCTCGGGCCCCGGAATCGGCCATCATGAAGATCGGGTTGAAGTCCCCCCCGCCGACCCCGTCGGAGGCCTTCATCTCCTTGAACATCTCGTCCGACACCGACTCGGTGATCCGGTGCCAGATGTCGATGATCTTGTTGTGGCGCTCGCCGTCGGTGATGGCGCCCTGCTGGCGCTGGTTCTCGACCTCGAGGACGTCTCGCCGGGCCCGATTCACGAGCTCGATCTTCTTGCCGGGGATGCGCATGTCGTCGACGCCGATCGAGATGCCGGCGCGGGTCGCCACGGCGAAGCCGAGCTCCTTGATGATGTCGAGGATCTCGACCGTGCGGACGAGCCCGTACTGGACGAAGCAGTAGTTGACGAGGTCCTGCAGGCCCTTCTTCTTGAGGGTCCCGTTGATGAACGGCAGCTTCTCCGGCAGTCGGATCGCCATGTTGGCCGACAGGAGCACGCGCCCGACCGTCGTCTCGATGCGGGTGTTGACGCACTCGATCGGCTCGGTGTGGACGATGTCCTGGTCGTTGAGGACCTGGCTCTCGAGGTCGACCAGGCTCCCGGTGTACCGGACGGAGATGCCGGCGTGGGTGTCGACCTCGCCCGCCTCGTGAGCGAGGGAGACCTCGTCGAAGCTCGCGAAGACCCGCCCGTCGCCCTTGCACATGTCCTTGCGGCGGGTCAGGTAGTAGAGCCCGAGCACGAGGTCCTGCGACGGCACGGCGAGCGGCTTGCCGTGCGCCGGCGACAGGATGTTGTGGGACGACAGCATCAGGACCTGGGCCTCGACCTGCGCCTTCGGCGAGAGCGGCACGTGGACCGCCATCTGGTCGCCGTCGAAGTCGGCGTTGAAGGCCGCGCAGACGAGGGGGTGGATCTTGATGGCCTTGCCCTCGATGAGGACCGGCTCGAACGCCTGGATGCCGAGGCGGTGGAGCGTCGGCGCGCGGTTCAAGAGGACCGGGTGCTCCTTGATGACCTCTTCGAGGGCGTCCCACACCTCGTTCGGCGCCTGCTCGACGAGCTCCTTGGACGCCTTGATGGTGGAGGTGATCCCCTTCTGCTCGAGCCGGTGGTAGATGAACGGCTTGAACAGCTCGAGGGCCATCTTCTTCGGGAGACCGCACTGGTGGAGGCGCAGCTCCGGCCCGACGACGATGACCGAGCGGCCCGAGTAGTCGACTCGCTTGCCGAGGAGGTTCTGACGGAACCGGCCCGACTTCCCCTTCAGGGTGTCGGACAGGGACTTGAGCGGCCGGTTGTTCGAGCCCTTCAGGACCCGGCCGCGGCGGCCGTTGTCGAAGAGGGCGTCCACCGCCTCCTGGAGCATCCGCTTCTCGTTGCGCACGATGACCTCGGGGGCGCGCAGCTCGAGGAGCTTCTTCAGCCGGTTGTTCCGGTTGATGACGCGGCGGTACAGGTCGTTCAGGTCCGAGGTCGCGAAGCGGCCGCCGTCGAGGGGAACGAGGGGGCGGAGCTCCGGCGGGATGACGGGAATGACGTTCAGGATCATCCACTCCGGGCGGTGCCCGGAGCGGCGGAACGCGTCGACGACCTTCAGTCGCTTGGCGGCCTTGAGGCGCTTCAGCGCCGACGTCTCCGTCTTCATGACGAGACGGAGCTCTTCCGCCAGATCGTCCACGTTGACGCGCTGGAGGAGCTCCTGGATCGCCTCGGCGCCCATCTTGGCGACGAACGCGTCGATCCCGTGCTTGGCCTTCAGCTCGCGGAAGCGCTCCTCGGAGACCAGGTTCTTCTCCTCGAGCCCTTCCTCCTCGGCCAGGACGCCCGGGTCGATGATGACGTACTGCTCGAAGTAGAGGATCCGCTCGAGGTCGCGGAGCGTGAGGTCCAGGAGGTGGCCGATCCGGCTGGGGAGGCCCTTGAAGAACCAGACGTGGGACACCGGGGCCGCGAGCTCGATGTGCCCCATCCGCTCACGGCGGACCTTCGACTTCGTCACCTCGACGCCGCACTTGTCGCAGACGACGCCGCGGTGCTTCATCCGCTTGTACTTGCCGCAGAGGCATTCCCAGTCGGTGATCGGCCCGAAGATCTTGGCGCAGAAGAGGCCGTCCCTCTCCGGCTTGAACGTCCGGTAGTTGATCGTCTCCGGCTTGGTGACCTCGCCGAAGGACCAGGAGCGGATCTTCTCGGGGCTGGCCAGGGCGATCTTGATGGCGTTGAAGTCCCGCGGCCCCGGGTTCCGGAACGGGAGCATCGCGGGGCTAGCGGAGGCAGAGCTGAACGTTTCCATCTTGTCTCTTCGGCTCCTTCCTCAGACCTTGAGAAGCTCGACGTCGAGGCAGAGCGACTGCAGCTCGCGCACGAGGACGTTGAACGACTCCGGCAGGCCCGGCTCGTCCGGTACCTCGCCCTTCACGATCGCCTCGTACACCTTGGACCGACCTTCGACGTCGTCCGACTTGACGGTCAGGAGCTCCTGGAGCGTGTACGCGGCGCCGTACGCCTCGAGCGCCCACACTTCCATCTCTCCGAACCGCTGGCCGCCGAACTGAGCCTTGCCGCCCAGCGGCTGCTGCGTGATCAGCGAGTACGGACCGATGGACCGGGCGTGGATCTTGTCGTCGACGAGGTGCGACAGCTTCAGCATGTAGATGTAGCCGACCGTCACGCTCTGCTCGAAGCGGGCGCCGGTCATTCCGTCGTAAAGGACGGTCTTGCCACCCGTCGGCAGGTCGGCCTTCCGGAGCAGCTCGTGGATCTCGTTCTCCGACGCGCCATCGAAGACAGGGGTCGCGATGTTGAGGCCGAGCGCCCGCGCGGCCCACCCGAGGTGGGTCTCGAGGATCTGCCCGACGTTCATGCGCGACGGGACGCCGAGCGGGTTGAGGACGATCTCGACCGGCGTGCCGTCCGGCAGGTACGGCATGTCCTCCTCGGGGAGGATCCGGCTGATCACGCCCTTGTTCCCGTGGCGGCCGGCCATCTTGTCGCCCACCTGGAGCTTGCGCTTCATGGCGACGAAGACCTTGACCACCTTGTTCACGCCGGGCGCCAGCTCGTCGCCCTTGGCGAGGAGGGCCACGCGGTCGGCATTCACCTTCTTGATGACGTCGATCTGGGAGTCCGTCCGCTGGAGGATCAGGCGCACCGCGTCGCGGATCTCCTCGTCCTTCAGCTTCAGGTTCTTGAGCATGCGGGGAGTCATCAGCGCGATCCTGTCGGCAGAGAGCTTCGTGCCCTCCTTGACGATCGCGTTCCCCTGGGCGTCGAGCACGTCCTCGAGGACCGCCCGGCCCTGGAGGAGGTTCTCGATCTTCTCCTTCGCCTCGGTCCGGATGATCCGGATCTCGTCCTCGGCGTTCTTGTTGAGGCGCCCGACCTCCTCGTCGAGGATCTGCTTGGCGCGGACGTCCTTCTGCTTCTCGTCGTCCTTGCGGGTGAAGATCTTCACGTCGACGACGACGCCCTCGATGCCCGGGGGGCACTTGAGCGAGGCGTCCCGCACGTCGCCCGCCTTCTCGCCGAAGATCGCCCGGAGGAGCTTCTCCTCGGGAGTGAGCTGGGTCTCCCCCTTCGGCGTGACCTTCCCGACCAGGATGTCGCCGGGCTTCACGGTCGCGCCGATCCGGATGATGCCCGACTCGTCGAGATCGCGGAGGGCGTGCTCGGAGACGTTCGGGATGTCCTTGGTGATCTCCTCGGCGCCGAGCTTCGTCTCGCGGGCCTCGATCTCGAACTCCTCGATGTGGATGGAGGTGTAGTAGTCCTCCTTCACCATCTTCTCGGAGATCAGGATCGCGTCCTCGAAGTTGTAGCCGCGCCACGGCATGAAGGCCACCAGGATGTTCCGGCCGAGAGCGAGCTCACCGTTCTTGGTGCACGGCCCGTCCGCGAGGACCTGGCCCGCGACGACGCGGTCCCCTTCCTTGGCGATCGGCTTCTGGTTGATGCAGGTGTTCTGGTTGGAGCGCCGGAACTTCAGGAGCGGGTAGATGTCGGCGCCGAACTCGCGGGTGTGCCCGTCGGGCCCCTGGCCCTCGACGCGGACGATGATCCGGCGCGCATCGACCGTGTCGACGACGCCGTCCCGCTTGCAGATGACGACCGCGCCGGAATCGCGGGCGACGACGCCCTCGAGCCCGGTGCCCACGTGCGGCGGCTCGGTCCGCAGGAGCGGCACCGACTGGCGCTGCATGTTCGAGCCCATCAGGGCGCGGTTCGCGTCGTCGTGCTCGAGGAACGGGATCAGGGCCGCCGCAACCGAAACGAGCTGCTTCGGCGACACGTCCATGAACTCGACCTTGTCCTTCTCCACCGTGACGAACTCGCCGCTGTGGCGCGCGACGATGCGGTCCTCCGTGAACTTACCCTTGTCGTCGACCTCGGCGTTCGCCTGGGCGATGACGTAGTTCTCCTCTTCCCAGGCCGGGAGATAGAACGCCGTGGCCCGGCCGAGGGGTGCCTTGCGGTGCGCCTTCTTGAGCTTCTGGCTCATCTCCTCGAGCTCATCCGCGTCGACCGTATCGCCCTTCTTCCAGCCGGAGTCGCCGACGAAGACCACCTCGTAGTGGTCGAAGACGCGCCCGCCCTTGACCTTCTTGTACGGCGACTCGATGAAGCCGAACTCGGAGATCCGGGCGAAGCAGGACAGGGACGAGATGAGACCGATGTTCGGACCTTCCGGCGTCTCGATCGGGCAGATGCGGCCGTAGTGGGTGGCGTGGACGTCGCGCACCTCGAACCCGGCGCGCTCGCGCGAGAGGCCGCCCGGTCCGAGGGCCGAGAGACGCCGCTTGTGCGTCACCTCGGAGAGGGGGTTCGTCTGGTCCATGAACTGGGACAGCTGGGACGAGCCGAAGAACTCCTTGATGGCCGCGATGACCGGCTTGGAGTTGATCAGGTCGTGCGGCATCGCCGAGTCGATGTCCTGGTGGACGGACATCTTCTCCTTGATGGCGCGCTCCATCCGGACGAGACCGATGCGGAACTGGTTCTCGAGGAGCTCACCGACGCAGCGGACCCGGCGGTTGCCGAGGTTGTCGATGTCGTCGGTCTTGCCGATGTCCCGCTTCAGCTTCAGGAGCTGGTCGATGACGACGTAGAAGTCCTCCGGAGTGAGGGTCTTCTGCTCGAGCGACGTCGAGAGCCCCGTCCGGATGTTGAACTTGAACCGCCCGACCCGCGAGAAGTCGTACTTGCGGGCGTCGAAGAACATCCCGATGAAGAGGTTCTTCGCGCTCTCGTCGGTCGGCGGGTCGCCGGGACGCATCCGCTTGTAGATCTCGAGGAGCGCCTCGCGCTTCGTCTTGACCGAGTCCTTCCGGAGGGTGGCGACCAACGTCTCGCCGATCGGCTCCCAATCGGTGAAGATCGCCTCGATCGGCGTGGTCTGCTGCTCGGAAAGGGTCTCGGCGAGGTCCTCGGGGATCTCGGTACCGGCCTCGTACAGGACCTCGCCCGATCCCAGGTCGACCACGTCGGCCGCGAACAGGACACGGCCCATCTTGGAGCCGTCGACGATCGCGGTGACGGACTCCCCGCGGCCCAGCGCCTCGCGCATGTCGGCGGTGAGCTTGATGTCGGCGAAGATCTTCCCGTCCTTGCGCAGGCCACGGAGGTGCTTCAGCCGGAGCTCCTCCTTGGCGAGCACGTCGGGGGGCAGGGTCAGGGTGACCTTGCCGGCCTTCCCGTACTGGACGCCGACCGCGGAATAGAACTTCTTGAGGATCTGCTCGTCGCTCTCGAGGCCCAGGGCCCGGAGGAACACCGTCCCGGGGAACTTGCGCTTGCGGTCGATCCGGACGCCGAACAGCCCCTTGGCGTCGATCTCGAACTCGACCCAGGAGCCGCGGTACGGGATGATCTTCCCGATCAGGGTGTGCACGCCGTCGCGGGTGAAGAAGACGCCCGGCGAGCGGTGGAGCTGGGAGACGATGACCCGCTCGGTGCCGTTGATGACGAACGTGCCGTTGTCCGTCATCAGGGGGATCTCGCCGAAGTAGACCTCCTCCTCCTTGATGTCGCGGATCGGCCATTCCTTGGAAGCGCCCTTCCCGGACGGGGCGGACTCCTTGTCGAACACCTTGAGGCGGAACGTGACCTTGAGCGGAACGGAGTACGTGTAGCCGCGCTCCTGGCACTCGGCCACGGAGTACGGGAGACGGAGCTCGACCGGCGTCCCGCAGACCTCGTCGATGGTGACCCGGTTCGGGTTGAGATGGCCGCAGGAGAGGCACTCGACGCGCCCGGCGCGCGGGTCCTTGACCCTCACGATCGAGCCGCAGTGCTCACACGGGAAGCGCAGGTGCTGCAGCCCTTCCAGGCGGCCGCTGCGCGACTTCCACTCGCCGATACGGAAGGAGACGTACTCGAGCGCGCAGGTCTCGCGGAAATCGCTGAACGGGAAGACGCTCCGGAACACGGCCTCGAGGCCGACGTCCTGTCGCTCCTCCGGCAGGAGGTCCATCTGGAGGAAGTCCTCGTACGACTTGCGCTGCACGTCGATGAGGTTCGGCAGGGGGAGGAACTCCCGGATCTGCCCGAAGCTGTGACGCGCCTTCTGGCCGGGGGCGAGGTTACGTACGTTCATCCGTGTGCGCTCCAATTTTTCCCCCGACGTCCAGGACGGGCCGCGTCAGGTGGGTGGACTCTCGGGGAAAAACCAACCGTGACTCAAAGAAGCCGCGACAGACCGTCGGAAAAGGGGCGCCGCCCGGCCGGTGCGAGACCAGCCGGACGGCAAACCCGGGGCGAAACGAGCTACTTGACTTCGACCTTGGCTCCCGCGTCCTCGAACTTCTTCTTGATGGAGGCCGCCTCGTCCTTGGAGACCGCTTCCTTGATGACGCCGAGGTTCTCGACGAGGTCCTTGGCTTCCTTGAGGCCGAGCGAGGAGTTGACCTCGCGGACGGCCTTGATGACGTTGATCTTGTTGGCGCCGGCCTCCTTGAGGACGACCGTGAACTCGGTCTGCTCCTCGGCGGGGGCGGCTGCGGCGGCCGGAGCGGCTGCAGCGGCCGGAGCGGCCATCATGGCGGCCGAGACGCCGAACTTGGTCTCGAGGGCCTTCACGAGGTTGTTGAGCTCGAGGACGGACATCGTCTCGATCTCGCTGACGAACTGGTCGACGGAAAGGGCCATCTTCGTTCTCTCCTAAGCTGGGGCCACCGCTTACGCGGCGGTCCCTTCCTTCTGCTTGGCGACGGCCGCGAGGGTCGCCGCGACGTTTCTGTGTGGGGCCGAAAGGACGGTGACGAGGCGGCGGAGCGGCGACTGCATCAGACCGAGCAGCTTCGCCACCAGCTCCGCGCGGGACGGCATCGAGGCGATCTGCTCGAGCGCCGCCGGAGGGACGGAGCGCCCCTCCACCAGGGCCGCTTTCACCTTCACGTTCGGGTTGGTCTTGCCGAAGGTGTGGAGCACCTTGGCGAGTCCGACGACGTCCGTCGCCGTGTAGGCGACCGCCGTCATCCCGGTGAAGTGATCGGACAGCTGGCCCAGCGGGGAGTCCTTGACGGCCCGGAGGGCCAGTGTGTTCTTCACGACCACGTACTCGGCGTTCGCCGCGCGGATCTGGCGGCGAAGCTCGGTGACGGCGGGGACCGAGATCCCCTTGTAATCGATCAGGAACGCGTGGGAGGCCTTCCCCACGGTCTGGGCCATCTCGGTGATGGCGCTGGTCTTCGCTTCAGGCATCGTGCGGATCACGCGGACCTCCCGACGAGCTTCTCGACGGCCGCGATGTCGACCGGGATCCCGGGACCCATGGTCGACGACACGAACACCGAGCGGACGTACTTACCCTTGGCGGCGGCCGGCTTGGCCCGCTGGACCGCGGTCAGGAGGGCCTCGGCGTTCTCCACGAGCTGCTTCTCGCCGAACGACACCTTGCCGACCGGGGCGTGGACGATGGCGGTCTTGTCGACACGGAACTCGATCTTGCCGGCCTTCAGCTCCCGGACAGCCTTGCCGACGTCGAACGTCACCGTACCCGCCTTCGGGTTCGGCATCAGGCCGCGGGGCCCGAGCACCTTACCGAGCCGGCCGAGCGACTTCATCATGTCGGGCGTGGCGACGAGGGCCTCGAAGTCGAGGAAACCGGCCTGGATGCGGGCGACGAAGTCGTCTCCGCCCACCACGTCGGCTCCGGCCTCCTCGGCCTCCTTGATCTTCTCGCCGGACGCGACGACCGCGACGCGGATCTTGGCTCCGGTCCCGTGCGGCAGGACGACCGTGCCGCGGACCATCTGGTCCGCGTGCTTCGGGTCGACCCCGAGACGCATCGCGACCTCGACGGTCTCGTCGAACTTCGCGAAGGCCGCCCCCTTGAGCAGGGCGATCGCCTGGGCGACGTCGTACATCTTCGTACGGTCGACCTTGGCGGCGGCGGCCACGTATTTCTTCCCTTGACTCATCGCTTTCTGCTCCGGAGCTCGAGCCTCCCCGTGGCCGTCGGTGAGAAGCCCCGGCAGGCACGCCGGGCACCTCGGGCCCCCACGCCGGGAGAGGACCGGCGCGGGCGACTTCGATCTCGTTGTTCGAGAGACCGTGGCTTTATCGGGCGAGGCCCTTAGCCGACGATCTCGATTCCCATGGATCGGGCCGTCCCCTCCACCGACTTGATCGCCGCGGCGAGGTCGGAGGCATTGAGGTCCGGCATCTTCTGCTTCGCGATCTCCTCGACCTGCTTCTTCGTCACCTTCCCGACCTTGTTCTTGTTCGGGACGCCTGAGCCCTTCTCGACCTTGGCCGCCTTCTTCAGCAGGATCGCGGCCGGCGGGGTCTTCAGGATGAAGGAGTAGGAGCGATCCGAGTAGATGGTCACGACCACCGGGATGATCAGCCCCTGGTCCTTGGCGGTCTTGGCGTTGAAGTTCTTGCAGAAGTCCATGATGTTCACGCCCTGGGGACCCAGGGCCGTGCCCACCGGCGGCGCGGGGGTCGCCTGGCCAGCGGGGATCTGCAGCTTGACGTATCCGGTGATCTTCTTCGCCATCTCTCTTTTCCCTTCGAACGTGCTGCCGAGGACCTCGCCTCCGCGAGGCGACCGGGGAGGCCGGTGAGGTGATCCTCCCGGCCGAAGATTCGATTCTCTAGAGCTTCTGGACCTGGACGAACTCGAGCTCGACCGGCGTCGGACGCCCGAAGATGGTGACCAGGACGCGGAGAGTGGAGCGCTCCAGGTTGACGTCCTCGACGACCCCCGTGAACTCCTTGAACGGGCCGTCGGTGATCTTGACCTGCTCGCCCCGCTCGTAGACGTAGCGCGGCTTCGGCTTCTCCTTGGTCTCCGCCGTGTGGTGGAGGATCGACTCGACCTCTTCCGGGGTGAGCGGGACCGGAGCCTTGGACGATCCGCCCACGAAGCCGGTCACCTTCGGCGTGTTCCGGACCAGGTGCCACGTCTCGTCGGACATCTCCATCTGGACGAGGACGTAGCCCGGGAAGAACTTCCGCTCGACGTTGCGGCGCTTCCCCGACTTCATCTCGACGACGGTCTCCTTCGGGACGCGGATCTCACCGAAGTGGGTCTCCATCCCGAGGGCCTTGATCCGGTTCGTGAGCTCCTGGACGACGCGGTCCTCGAAGCCCGAGTAGGTGTGGACGATGAACCAGTCCATCGGCTTTCCCGCGGCGGCGTCCATCTCTCCGGCTTCCTGGGTTTCAGTCATCGTCGCCCTCCCCTACCCGCTCAGCCGCCGAACGCGGAGAAGAGCTTGTTCACGAGCGGCGTGACGGCCGCGTCGACGAGGAAGAGGAAGATGCCCACGATGACGGTGTAGACGATCACCACCGTGGTCGTCCCGAAGACCTCGTCGCGGCTCGGCCAGGAGACCTTGCCGGTCTCCTTCTTCACGTCGCCCAGGAACTCCCGGAACTGATTCCAGCGCTGGCTTATCGTCATCTCTCGTCTGGCTCTCTCTCGGGTCGGCTACGGATTCCGGCGGTCAGTGGCAGGGGTGCGGAGACTCGAACTCCGAACCTACGGTTTTGGAGACCGTTGCTCTGCCAATTGAGCTACACCCCTAGGACCGTCAGACCTTCCCTTCCTTGTGCGGCGTGTGCTTGCGGCAGGACCGGCAGAACTTCGAAGCCTCCAGCTTCTCCTGGTGGAGCTTCTTGTTCTTCGTCGTCGTGTAGTTGCGGCGCTTGCATTCGCCGCAAATCAGGCTGATCAACTCTCTCGGCATGATCGACTCGCTTCCTGGTCAGGCTACCCGGGCCAATGAACGGGAGCTGGAGGCTCCCTGTGGGTTCGTGATCCGATTCGAGGCTCGAGCCGGCTCCACGCCCGCCGGCCGCGAGATGGAGCGGGAGACGGGATTCGAACCCGCGCGGCCCGCGCTCTCCGAGCGCGCCGGAGGAATGGGCCGCGCTACTCCAGACATGAGGCGGGGGCTACGCTGATCGCTCCGCCCCCGCACCCCCGTGTCGCGGGTTCGAAGCTGATTGGAGCGGGAGACGGGATTCGAACCCGCGCGGCCCGCGCTCTCCGAGCGCGCCGG
>CAYLNK010000020.1:26547-39835 GCA_964384675.1 uncultured Holophagales bacterium
CCCCGTGTCGCGGGTTCGAAGCTGATTGGAGCGGGAGACGGGATTCGAACCCGCGACCAACAGCTTGGAAGGCTGTGACTCTACCCCTGAGTTACTCCCGCGGTGACAGGCGGCGGAGGGGGTGCGGGGGAAACCGCGCACCGGGTTCCCCCGCTCCAGAAGCAGCTTGGAGCCCACGAGCAGATTTGAACTGCTGACCCCGTCCTTACCAAGGACGTGCTCTACCGACTGAGCTACGTGGGCCTTCTTCGGAGTATTGGTGGGCAGAGAGGGATTCGAACCCCCGTAGCACGTAAGTGCGGCAGATTTACAGTCTGCTGCCATTAACCACTCGGCCATCTGCCCCTGGACGGTTTTCAAGGATCTCGCGAGGCCCTTCCCTCTCATGGAGCTGGCGATGGGACTTGAACCCGCAACCTGCCGATTACAAATCGGCTGCTCTGCCAGTTGAGCTACGCCAGCACTCCCAGCGCTCGCGCGGAGAGAACTCCACCGTGCTCCAGGGAAGATGGGAAGAAAGGTCACGGACACGGCCTCCCGCACCCCCGACGAGGCGCGAACGCGGGTTTATATCAGGCTGCCTTGCCCTCGTCAAGCCAGTTTCGTGCCCGAGGCCCAGCGTCGCCGCACGACGTCGAACAGGAGGACCCCCGCCGCCACCGAGACGTTGAGCGACCCGGCCCCCGGCGCCATCGGGATCGCCACCAGCTGGTCGCAGGTCTCGCGAGTGAGCCGGCGCAGACCCGTCCCCTCGGCGCCCAGGCAGAGGAGCACGTCCCCGCTGAGGTCGAGATCGTAGAGAGGGACCCCCGCAGCGTCCGCGCCGTACACCCAGAAGCCCTCCGTCTTGACGTCCAGGAGGAAGCGGGCCGCGTTCCCGATCCGCCCGATCCGGACTCGCTCGATGGCGCCGGCAGAGGCCTTCGACACCGTCTCGGTGAGTCCCGCCGCGTGCCGCTCCGGCAGGACGACGGCCGCTCCAGCCGCCGCCGCGGTCCGGACGATGGAGCCCAGGTTGCCGGGATCGGTCACCTCGTCCAGGAAGATCACCAGCCGGCTCCCCTTCGGCCCCGCCAGGCAGTCCTCCACGGAGTCGTAGTCCCGGGAGGCGACCCGGGCCGCCACGCCGTTGTGGGCACGCCCCGCATCCCGATCGAGCTCCTCCCGGGCAACGTGGCGCACCGCCACCCCCGCCCCCCGCGCGATCCGCTCGATTTCGGCGATCCGCTGGTCGCGGCGGCCCTTCTGCAGGAGCACCGCCTCGACCGCGCGCGGCCGCTGCTCGAGCGCCTCGCGAACGGGATGAAAGCCCGAGAGGATCATCGGGGGGCCTGGACCTCGACGAGGAGGACCACCGTGGCCGCCACACCGTCTCCACGGCCGAAGTCGGTCAGACCGTTGCCCGAGGAGGCCTTCACCGAGACGCAGGCGACGGGGATCCCGAGGAGCGCGGCGAGCGAAGCGCGGATCGCCTCGCGGTGGGCGCCGAGCCGGGGCCGGGCGGCGACGATCGTGACGTCGACGTTCACGACGGCGGGCCGGCCGGTCAGCTCGCGGACGGCCTCGACGAGCCGGGAGGACGGAGCATCCCGCCACTCGGGCCGATCCGTGCCGAAGAGCGTGCCGAGGTCCCCCGCCGCCGAGGCCCCCAGGAGGGCGTCCGCCAGCGCGTGCAGGACGACATCGCCGTCGGAGTGGCCGAGGGGTCCGAGATCGCTCGGGACCTCGACCCCGCCCAGGACGCAGCGCCGCTCCGGGACCAGCCGGTGCGCGTCCCAGCCGTGTCCGATACGGACGTTCAGGCGCTCCCCCGGTGGGCGAGGAAAGCCTCCGCCCAGACGAGGTCCTCCGGGTACGTGATCTTCAGGTTCCAGCGCGACGTGAGCACCACCGACACCGGGACCCCCGACGCCTCCACCACCTGGGCGTCGTCGGTCATCTCGGCGCGTCCGGCGTCGCGCTCGAGGGCGGCAGCCAGGATCGACGCGCGAAAGACCTGGGGCGTGGTGGCCCCCACGAGCTCGTTGCGGGGCACCGTCTCGACGATCCGACCCCCATGGACGCGCTTGACGGTCTCGGTCATCGCCCAGCCGGCGACGGCCGCGCCCGTCTCCTCGGCGACGCGGATCACGGAGGCCACCTCGGCGGGGTCCACGAGCGGCCTCGCCGCGTCGTGCACGCAGACCAGGTCGTCCGGGCCCGCCGCGGCAGCCCGGAGAGCGTGGGCGACGGAGTCGCGTCGCGTGACGCCCCCCGCGGTGAGCTCGACGGGAATCGAGACGCCCCCGAGCGCGCGCCGAAACGCCTCGAGATGCTCCTCGGGCGCCGCGACGACGGCCCGATCGACACGACCGGAGGCGGCCAGACGCTCGAGGGCGTGGATCAGGAAAGGCTTCCCGGCGAGCGGCACCAGAGCCTTCGGCCCCGCCTCGTGGAAGCGGGTGCCGTACCCGGCCGCGGGAATGAGCGCGATGACTTTCATCGTGAGTGGCTCGCCTGTGAGCGCAGTGGGCCTGGCGTGCGGGTCATTCGAAGGTGCGATTCCGCCGGGGGGGGTCTGGGGGACCTGGCGTCCAGGTCAAACAAAAGTGCGATTCGCCGGGGGGGGTCTGGGGGACCTGGCGTCCAGGTCAAACAAGGGTGCGATTCCGCCGGGGGGGGTCTGGGGGACCTGGCGTCCAGGTCAAACAAAGGTGCGATTCCGCCGGGGGGGGTCTGGGGGACCTGGCGTCCAGGTCCCCCAGGAGTACTTACCGCGCCAGGATCTCCGCTTCCTTCGTTTTCAGGGTCGAGTCCACCTCGGCGATGTAGCGATCGGTCAGCTTCTGGACCTCGTCGAGGGCACGCTTCTCGTCGTCCTGAGAGATCGTCGAGGCCTTCATCTCCTTCTTCAGGTGGTCGTTCGCCTCGTGCCGATGCCGGCGGATCTCGATCCGCGCGTGCTCCGCGAAGCCGTTCGCCTTCTTGACGATCTCCTTGCGGCGCTCTTCCGTGGGCTGCGGGACTGGCACCCGGACGACCGTGCCGTCGGAGGACGGGTTGAACCCCAGGTCTCCCGTGCGGATGGCCTTCTCGATCACCGGGCAGAGCGACTTCTCCCACGGCTGGATCACCAGCATCGTGGCGTCGGGCGCCGACAGGTTCGCCACCTGGTTGAGCGGGGTCGCCGTGCCGTAGTACTCGACCATGACCCCCTCGAGCAGCGAGACCGTGGCCCGTCCGGTTCGAAGGTGCTTCAGCTCCGTCTTGAGCGCGTCGATCGCGGCTCGCATCCGGCGTTCGGCTTCTTTCTTGATGTCCGCGATGGTCTCCATCCGTCACCTCATGTCAGTCGGGCGGACTACCGTCCGCCGTCGACGATGCTGCCCAGAGTCTCCCCCATCACGACCCGCCTGATGTTGCCGTGGACGAGGAGATTGAAGACCCGGATCGGCATCCGGTTGTCCCGGCAGAGGGCGATCGAGGCCGCGTCCATCACCTGGAGCCCCCGTTCCAGGACCTCCTGGTAGCTGACCCGGGGCATCAGCGTGGCCGATCTGACCTTCTTCGGGTCGGCCGTGAAGATCCCGTCCACCTTCGTCGCCTTGAGGATCGCGTCCGCCCGGATCTCGTTCGCGCGGAGGGCGGCCGCCGAGTCCGTGGTGAAGTACGGGTTCCCCGTGCCCCCGGCCAGGAGGACCGCACGCCCCTTCTCCAGATGGCGGATCGCACGGCGCCGGATGAACGGCTCGGCCACCGCGCGGATCTCGAACGCGGTCATGACACGGGTCGAGAGGTCCCGCTTCTCCATGGCGTCCTGGAGCGCCAAGGCGTTGATCAGGGTGGCCAGCATTCCCATGTTGTCGCCGGTGACGCGGTCGATCCCCTGCGTCGCGGCCGACACCCCGCGGATGATGTTCCCGCCCCCGACCACGATGGCGATCTGCACCCCCAGACGGGCCACCTCGACCACCTCGTCGGCGATCCGGGCGACCATCGCCGGCTCGATGCCGAACGGCTGGCCGCCGAGGAGCGCCTCGCCAGAGAGCTTCAGGAGGATGCGGCGATAGACCGGCGCCCCCGCCCCCGGAGGCGAGGGCGCGAGGCCGTCTACCGCCGCGTCGCCCACGACGTTACTTCGTCATCGCGGCGACTTCCGCCGCGAAGTCGGTCGGGGGCTTCTTCTCGATCCCCTCGCCCACCTTGTACCTCACGAAGCGGACCACGCGGCCGTCCTTGCCGGCCCGCTCGGCGATGACCTGCGACACCTTCTTGGAGTCGTCCTTCGCGAACGGCTGGTCGACGAGGATGACCTCCCCGAACCACTTGGAGATCATCCCCTCGACCATCTTCTCGACGACGGCCTCGGGCTTGCCGGCCGCGATCGCCTTGGCCCGCGCGATCTCCCGCTCGTCGGCGAGCGCCTTCTCGGAGACCGCGTCGCGGCTCGCGAACTGCGGGGCCAGGGCGGCGACGTGCATCGCCAGGTCCTTGGCGAGCGCCTCGTCGCACCCGACGGTCTCGATCACGACGACCGTCTTGTCGCCGGGGTGCGCGTAGAGGGTGAACCGGCCCCCCTCGCTCGCCACGAGGCGGGCGAAGCGGCGGATCTGTGTGTTCTCGCCGGTCTTGGCGGTGAACGCCGTCAGCCACTCGGCGATCGTGCCGGTCGCGGCCGGCAGCTCCACGGGGGCGTGCATCGCGAGGAACGCGTTCACGTCCCCGTCGGTCGTGTCGCCGAGGGACTCCGCGCCGAGCGCCAGCGCGGCCAGGGCACGGCGCGCGGCCCCGAAGTCCTCGGTCTTGGCGACGAAGTCGGTCTCGCAGTTCAGCTCGAGGAGGGCAGCCCTCCGCTCCTCGACGGCGTGGCCGATCAGCCCCTCGGCGGCGACCCGACCGGCCTTCTTGGCGGCCGCGGCAAGCCCCTTCTTCCGGAGGGCCTTCTCGGCCTCCGCCGTGTCCCCGTTGGTCTCGACGAGTGCGGCCTTGCAGTCGAGGATGCCGGCGCCGGTACGCTCGCGGAGCTCCTTGATGAGGGCCGTGGTGATCTCCATGGTGGTTCCTTCCGGGCCTCCGCTCCAGGCGGATCCCTTCTCCGAGTTAGGCGGACGTGAAAAGAGCCGGCTCCCGGTGCGCGATCGCCCGAAGAGCCGGCTCGGTCGGGGACAAAGCCTAGGCCTGGGCGGCGGCAGCCTCTCCGGCGACGACGGGCACGGCCGGCTCGACCGCCGGGGTGGCAACCACGAAGTTCTCCGGCATGGGCTCGTCCGGGACCTCGTCCTTGCCGAGCTTCCCGACGAACCGCTCCTCCTGGGCGTGGAGGCCCTCGAGGACGGCGTCGGAGATCTTCGAGGTGAAGAGCTTGATCGCGCGGATCGCGTCGTCGTTGCCGGGGATGACGAAGCTGATCGAGTCGGGATCGCAGTTCGTGTCGACGATGGCGACGACCGGAACGCCCAGCTTCTGGGCCTCCTGCACCGCGATCGCCTCCTTCTTCGGATCGATCACGAACAGGATGTCCGGCAGCTCCTCCATCTCCTTGATGCCCATCAGGTTCTTCGAGAGCTTCGCCCGCTCGCGCTCGAGCCGGATCCGCTCCTTCTTGGTGAGGATCGCGTCCGAGCCGTCGGCCAGCATCGCCTCGATCTCCTTGAGGCGCTGGATCGACTTCCGGATCGTCACGAAGTTCGTGAGGGTGCCGCCCAGCCAGCGGTTGTTCACGTAGAACATCCCGCAGCGGTTCGCCTCCTCGTAGATGGCGTCCTGGGCCTGCCGCTTCGTCCCGACGAAGAGGATGTTCTTCCCCTGGGAGGCGACGTCGGTGATGAACGCCGCCGCTTCCCGGAAGCACTTCAGGGTCTTCTGGAGGTCGATGATGTAGATGCCGTTCCGCTTCCCGAAGATGTACTTCTTCATCTTCGGGTTCCAGCGCTTGGTCTGGTGCCCGAAGTGGACGCCGGCCTCCAGGAGCTCCTTCATGGTGATCTGGCTCATAGGCGTCCCCTTACCTCTTCGAGAACTGGAACCGGGCGCGGGCGCCGCGCTGACCGTACTTCTTGCGCTCCTTCATGCGCGAATCGCGCGTGAGGAGGCCCGCCTTCTTGAGGTTCTTCCGGAGCTCGAGGTTGAAGACGCAGAGCGCCCGGGCGATGCCGTGCCGGATCGCTCCGGCCTGTCCCGCGCTGCCTCCCCCGTCCACGACGGCCACGACGTCGAACTTGTCGGCGGTCTCGGTCAGCTGGAACGGCTGGCGGATGACCATCTTCAGGACGTCGTTCGGGAAGTAGTTTTCGAAGGTCCGGTCGTTGACCCGGAACTGTCCCGAGCCCGGGCGAAGGAAGACACGAGCCACGGCTTCCTTCCTCCGGCCCACCGCGTGATACTGGAGGTTTGTCAAGAGTTCAGCTCTCCTCTGGATCCTGTTGCCGTGCTCAGACCGTCACCGGGACGGGGCCCTGGGCCGTGTGCGGGTGCGTCGGTCCGGCGTAGACCTTCAGCTTCTTGATCATCTTCCGGCCGAGCTTGGTCTTCGGAAGCATCCCCTTGACCGCTTCCTCGATCATCTTCTCGGGACGGGTCGTCTTGAGCTTCGACGCCTCGATCGACTTCAGGCCACCGGGGAACCCCGTGTGGTGCCGGTACATCTTCGACTCGAGCTTGCGCCCGGTCAGCTCGATCTTGTCGGCGTTGACGACGACGACGAAGTCGCCGGTGTCGAGAAAGGGCGTGTAGTGAGCCTTCGTCTTGCCCATGAGGTGGCGCGCGACGTGGGTCGCCAGACGGCCAAGGACCTTACCGCCGGCGTCGACGACGATCCAGCGGCGGGCCATTTCGGAAACCTTCGGAAGCGGCGTGCGGGTACTCACGAGGTTCGACGTCTCCGTCGTAGAGAGGGGGAGCCCTCGCGAGAGAGCCCCGGCGGCTGAGGGCAGCTCAAATCAGGCGGCCGATCCGCCCGACGAGAGTTGCGGAACTTACGCGAACGCGGCGGGGTCTGTCAAGCGAAACACGTCACGAAGCCATGGCGCTGGAGCGGCCTTCCTCGAGACGCGATCGGGCTTCCATGGAGCGGCTCCCCTGAAAGAGGCAGAGGGCCGCGGCGAGGCAAGCCGCCGGACAGACGAGCAGCGAGAAGCGCATCCGGGACGGGTCGGCGTCAACGCCCAGCACGTCGTTCAGGCGCCCGACGATCGGGGGTCCGATGCCGTACCCGGCGAGCATGGCGCTGAAGAAGTAGACGCCGATCCCGAGACCCCGGAGGCGCGGCCCGGCCACCTCGTGCACGTCGGCCGCCGCCGGGCCCAGCCAGAGGAGCGCCATCCCGAGGAGGACGACGTTCACCAGGAGCAGGGCCAGGACGTTCGTCGAGAAGAGGAGGGCGAGCCAGAGCGGGATGCAGAGGAGCGCGCCCATCGCGCAGAGCCTCATCCGTCCCCCGGGGCCGGTACGCCTGAACCGGTCCGCGGCCCAGCCTCCGAGGATCGTGCCGGGAACACCGCCCAGCACCGACAGGATCCCGGCCAGCACCCCGATGGTCGAGAGGCTCATCCCGTGGACCCGCACGAAAAACGAGGGCCCCCAGATCGAAAGCGAGTTGCCGGCGAGCGCGAAGAGCGCGTACCCGGCGTGGTGCCAGAGCAGCACCTTCGAGCCGTAGAGAGCCTTCAGCCCCTCCACGAAACCGGGAGCGTCGACGCGGGCGGCCGGCGCTCCGGCCCCTTCGGTTCGCCCGCGGGGAGGCTCGTGGAGCAGCAGGACCAGCCCGGCCACGATCACACCCGGAAAACCGAGGAGCGCGAAGGCCCAGCGCCAGCCCATCGACTCGCCGAGGAAGCCCCCCAGGAAGAACGCGAGGCCGCCTCCGAGCGGAATGCCGGCGGAGTAGATCGCCTGGACGGTGGCCCTCATGCGGGGGGGAAAGTAGTCGGCGAGGAGCGACAGGGCCGCCGGCCCGAGCGTCGCCTCCCCCACCCCGACCATCACCCGGCAGAGGAAGATCGTCAGGAAGGTCCCGGCGAACGCCGTGAGGCCGGAGAAGAGGCTCCAGACCACGAGGCCGGCGGCGATGAGGCGCTTCCTGGAGACGCGATCGGCGAGCCGCCCGAACGGGATCCCGAGCGTCGTGTAGAACAGGACGAACGAGGTCGTGCCGAGGAGCGCCAGCTGGAGGTCGGAGAGGGACAGCTCCTTCTTCAGCAACGGGAAGAGGATGTAGATCAGCGTCCGGTCGAGGAAGTTGAGCACGTAGACGAGGGTCAGGAGCGCGAGACCCCACCACGACGACGACGGGATCCGCCCGGCGGGCGCTCCGGCTGCTGACGACATCGATCCTCCAAAAACCGAACGCTCGGTATGTTAGCTGAAACAGACGCGCCCGCCGCGCCTTGCCCTTCCCGGGCCCGCCGCATACGCTGCCGGTATGCCCGCCGCGGCCGCCGCCCCCGCGCTCGACAAATCCGGCGCCCGCGTCCGCGGGATGTTCGGACGGATCGCGCCCCGATACGACCTGCTCAACCGCCTCCTGTCCGGCGGGACCGACGTCCTGTGGCGACGCAAGGCTGCCCGTCTCCTCGATCCGAAGCCCGGCGAGCGCGTCCTCGACCTCTGCTCCGGAACGGCCGACCTGTCTCTCGAGATCTCCCGCCGCTCCGGCGGACGCGCCCGCGTCGCCGCGGCGGACTTCACGGTGGAGATGCTGGCGCTCGGGCGGCGGAAGATCGCGGCTCGCGGCGCCCGGATCCCGGAAGCGGGCGCGGACGGGATGCGCCTCCCGTTCCGGGCCTCCACCTTCGACGGCGCGACCGCAGCGTTCGGCGTGCGGAACTTCGAGGACTTCGACCGGGGGGCCCGCGAGGTCTTCCGGGTGCTCAAGCCCGGCGGACGCTTCGTGATCCTGGAGTTCACGCCGGAGCCCACCGGCCCGCTGGCGTCGATCGTCGGATTCCACACCCGGGTCGTCGTCCCACGCCTCGGGGCGTGGCTCTCGCCGGACGCCGGCGCCTACCAGTACCTTCCGAGCAGCGTCGAGCGCTGGCCGGCGCCCGACGCGCTGGCGGCACGCCTCCTCGCGGCCGGTTTCGCCGTCGCGACGTTCGAGCGGCTCCTCTTCGGGATCGCCGCGGTGCACGTCGCGCGCAAGGGAGCCTCATGACCCTTCTCGACGGAAGACGTGTCGCGGCGGAGCTGCGGGCCGAGACCGCGACGGAAGCCGCCTCCCTGACGGCGCACGGCATCGTCCCCGGCCTGGCCGTGGTGCTGGTGGGCGACGACCCGGCCAGCCACGTCTACGTGAGGAGCAAGACGGCTGCGGCCCGGGAGGCCGGGATCGAGGAGCGGACGCTCCGCTTCCCGGCGTCGCTCCCCGAGGCCGAGCTCCTGGCCGCGCTCGCCGCCCTGAACGACGACGACTCGGTCGACGCCATCCTGGTCCAGCTGCCGCTCCCGAAGGGGATCGACACGGCGCGCGTCCTGGAGACGATCCGGCCCGACAAGGACGCCGACGGCTTCAATCCCGTGAACGTGGGCCGTCTGGTGAAGGGCCAGCCCGCGCCGGTGCCGTGCACCCCGGCCGGCATCATGGAGCTGCTCCGGCGCGAGGGCGTCGAGGTCCAGGGCCGGCATGCCGTCGTGGTCGGAAGGAGCGACATCGTCGGCAAGCCGATGGCGACGCTCCTCCTCCACGCGAACGCCACGGTCACCATCGCCCACTCGAAGACCCGCGACCTGCCCGGCCTCTGCCGGACGGCCGACCTGATCGTCGCCGCGATCGGGCGCGCCGGGATGATCACCGGCGACTTCGTGCGCGAAGGCGCGGTCGTCGTCGACGTCGGAATGAACCGGCTCGAGCGGCGCGAAGACGTCGAGCGGTTCTTCCCCGGCGACGCGGCCCGCCTCGCGACGTTCGAGAAGAACGGCTCCACCCTGATCGGCGACTGCGACCCGTCGACCGCCTTCGCCCGCGCCTCGCGCCACACGCCCGTCCCGGGCGGCGTCGGACCTCTCACGATCGCGCAGCTCCTCAAGAACACGGTCTGGCTCGCCCGGGGGCGCCGCGCGCCCACCACCACGTCATGACGCTCCGCGTGGGCCTGACCGGGGGCCTCGCCTCGGGCAAGAGCACCGTGGCCCGCCGCTGGCGCGAGATGGGGATACCGGTCCTGGACGCCGACCTCGTGGTCCACGAGCTGTACGAGCCGGGTGGGGCGGGCGCGGCCGCGGTCGCCGAGGCGTTCGGCGCCGACCTCCTGGACGGGAAGGGGGCGGTCGACCGGCCCCGTCTCGCCCGACGGGTCTTCGGCGACGGGGCGGCCGTGAAGACGCTCAACGCCCGGATCCACCCGCTCGTCATCGAGCGGCAAGCCGTGTGGTTCGAGGAGCTGGAGGCGCGAGGCGAGCCGCTCGCGGTCGTGGAGGCGACCCTTCTGCTCGAGAGCGGCGGGCGGAAGCGCTTCGACCGGATCGTGACGGTCAGCGCTCCGGCGGAGGTCCGCCTCGCGCGCGCCATCGCGCGCGACCCCGGAGTCGGCCGCGAGCAGCTCGGGAAGCGGATGGCCGCGCAGATGCCCGACGCGGAACGCGACCGCCTGGCAGACCACGTGCTGCGCAGTGACGGGACGCGCCAGGAGCTGATCGACGCCGCGACCCGGCTCGGCGAGCTCCTCCGGGCGGAGTCCAGAGGCCGCTAGCGCTCTCCGGAGAGGAGTCGGCCGAGCTCCTCGAAGGCCCGGGCCCGATGCGATCGCGCGTCCTTTTCCGCGGGCTCCATCTCGGCGAAAGTCCGGCGCTCCCCTTCCGGGACGAAGAGCACGTCCCAGCCGAAGCCTGCGGTGCCGCGCGGCTCCCGCGCCAGGCTCCCCGTCACGCGCCCGACGGCGACGAGGACGTCGGCCTCTCCGTCTCCAGGGCGGGCCACCGCCAGCGCGGACACCGCTTCGGCCCGCCGCTCGAACGGGTCGAGCATCCTCGCGAAGCCGGACTCGCCCGCGGCGCCGACCGCCCACTTCGTGAGCGGCCCCGGATAGCCTCCCCACGAGACGACGACGAGGCCGGAGTCCTCCACCAGCACCACCCTCCCGGTCCGTCGGGCCGCCTCGACGGCCTTCGCCCGGACGACGACCTCGAAGTCGAGAGACTGGATCTCGGGGAGCTCGAGCGGGAGGCTCTCGACCGGCCGGCCGAGGAGGCGGCTCGCCTCGCGCGCCTTGTTCGGGTTCGACGTGACGAGGAGGAGAGGGGACAGGCCGCTCAACGGAGGAGCGGGGCGCCCCGGGCGTCGAGCCGGACCCGGTAGGCGGGCAGACCGCGGGTGAGCCCCTTGAGGCGCACCTCGCCGAGCGAGTCGAAGAGGTAGAAGTCGGCCGCCTGGCGGGCGGTCTCCTCTCCGACGATGATCTCGTTCGGCCCGGCGACGTAGTCCTCCAGACGGGCCGCGATGTTCACCGTGTTCCCGAGGACCGTGTAGTCCACGCGCCGGTCCGAGCCGATGTCGCCGACGACCGCGTTGCCGCTGTTGATCCCGATCCGGACGGCGACGGCGTACTCGCCGCGGGCCACGCGGTCGACGTTCCAGGCGGTCACGGATTCCACGAGCTTCGCCGCCGCGGCGATCGCGCGGCGCGGGTGGTCCGCCTGGGGCAGGGGCGCTCCCCAGAACGCCATCACCGCGTCCCCGATGAACTTGTCGAGCGTGCCCCCGGTCGCGAAGATCGCGTCCGCGGCGAACGTGAAGATGGTGGAGAGGAAGCGCGACAGGGAGTCCGGGTCCATCGTCTCGGCCGCCGTCGTGAAGCCGACGATGTCGGCGAAGAGGATCGAGACGTTGCGGGTCCTCACCCGCTCGACGCCGCCGGGGGCCTCGGCCACGATCTCGTCCACGACCCCGGGCGAGTGGTAGCGCGAGAGCCGCTCCCGGATCCGCTCCTCCTTCTCGATCCGCGTCTGGAGTCGGGCGCGCTCGATGGCGACGGCGGCGAAGTTCCCGAGCGCGGTGAGGAGGTCGAGGTCGTCGGCGGTGAACGTGCCGACCTTGAGAGGCGTGTCGACGTGGAGCGCCCCGATGATCCGGTCGCGGTTCCAGAGCGGCACGCACATCGCCGAGCGGATCTGCTGGATCCGGATCGACTGGCCGGCCTCGAACCGGCCGTCCGCCAGGGCGTCGGAGGTGAGGACGGCGACCCGCTCGCGGACCACGGTGTCGACGATGGTGTGCGAGAAGGGCTCGGTCACCTCGACGCCGGTCCGGCCGCGCATGCGCGCGATCTCCGGCACCGGGCGGTCCCGCTCGTCGAGGAGGACGACGACCGCGCGCTCCACCGGCAGGTAGTCGAACAGCAGGTCCACGACGCGTCCGAGGATCTCGTTCACCTCGCGGGCCACGATGAGCGTCTTGGCCACCTGGACGAGGATCTCGAAGATCTTGCCGCGGGCCTGCTGGGAGGCGAAGCGCCGGCCGGAGACGCTCGACATCCCCACGCTCGATTCCGCCGGCGCCACCTGGTCGAGGTTGAAGTCCCGGTTGAAGTCGGCGATCGAGCGAACGAACGTGGACGTCGATTCGGCGGTCGCCTTGGCGGCCGGCTTCGCCCCTGGAGCCGGACTCTCCTCTCGGAGGTTCAGGGTGAACGTCCCGATCGTCAGCACGTCGCCCACGGCCAGCGGGGACGTCGTGACGAATCGCCCGTTCACCTTGATCCCGTTGGTGGAGTTCTGGTCCGTCACGATCCAGCGATCGGCGTCGCGCCGGATCACCGCGTGCTTGCGCGAGACCGAGAAGTCGTTGAGGACGATCTCGTTCTCGCTCGAGCGCCCGAGCGAGATCTCGTTTCCGGAGAGCCGGTAGCGGTGCGGGCGGCCTTCCGCTTCGTAGACGATCTCGAGCATTGAAAAGCAGTCGATTATAGGTGTCTTCGTCGCCCGGACCTCACTCCCGGGGGGCCCCGGTCAGGTCGAATCGCACCGTCACCCGGTTCACGACGGCGATCGGGCGCCCGTCCAGGCGGGCGGGCGTGTAGGTCCAGCGCTTCACCGCCTCGATGGCGGCCGCCGTCATCCCGTAGGGAGCCGCCTGGACGACCTCCACGCTGCCCACCTCGCCGTCCTCGCCGATCACGATCCGGAGATGCACCTCGCCGCTCGCCCGCGCGTGGCGGGCCGTGTCCGGGAAGCGGGCGTCGACGCGCGTCTTCAGGATCGGCGGCTCGGCTCCGGCCGGCAGCGCTTCGTACGGCCCGCTCTTCGGGGGCGCCTCGTCCGCGGGCTCGGGCGGGCGAAGGATCGGGTGCCCGTGCCCGACGAACGACGACGCGAAGCG
>CAYLNK010000021.1:0-3458 GCA_964384675.1 uncultured Holophagales bacterium
GCCGACCACGACGGCGCCGAGGCGAAGGCTCGCGCCGGCCTGGAGCTCGTCGGGCCGGACGGTCCCGACGACCTCAAGTCGCTCCTCTCCTGCACGCTCGGCTCCGTCGCGTTCCAGCGCGGCGACTGGGCCACGGCCGAGGCGCGCTTCCACGACGCGATCGAGGAAGGGAAGCGTTCCCTCCGCTCCGACCTCGTGCGCCGCGCCCGCTCCGCGCTCGCCACCGTCTACTGGAAGACGGGGCGCTGGGAGGAGAGCGAGGTCCTGGAGCGGGAGTGCCTCGTCGACGCGGAGCGCTCGCGGGACCTCTGGGGGATCACCGCCTCGTCGACGAACCTGGCCATCTTCATGTGCGGCCGCGGCGACTTCGCCGCGGCGCGGCCGCACTTCGAGCGCTCCCTGGAGATCCACCGCCGGCTCGGCTCTCCGAACGGGCAGGCGCTCGCCCACCTCAACTGCGGGGAGTGCGACGAGATCCTGGGGCGCTTCGACGAGGCGGAGACGAACTACCGCCTCATGCTCGACCTCCTGGGCGACGACCGCTCCAACAAGAACGTCCTGGAGGCCCGCCTCGCGCTCGGCAACCTGATCCGGAAGCGCGGCGACCTCGACCGCGCCGACAAGCTCCTGGCCGAGACGCTCGACTCCGCCCGCGCCACAGGTGACCGGGACCTCATCGCGGCGACGCTCTACCCGGTCGCGCTGGTGGAGAAGGACCGCGAGCACCTGGACGACGCGCGCCGCCATCTGGACGACGTCATCTCGGAGATGGACGCCTCGGGGACGAAGGACGGGCTCGGCCGCGTGCTCGTCTCCTCGGCCGAGCTGGCGATCCGGATGGGCGACCTCCCCCGCGCCAACGCGGACGCCGCCCGCTGCGTCACGCTCTGCCGGGAGCTGGGCGACCGGTACGACGCGGGGCGCCTGCGCTCGGTGGAGGGGCGCCTCGCCCACGCCGCCAAGAAGACGACGGACGCCGACCGGATGTTCGAGGAGGGGGTGAAGATCCTCTCCGAGATCGGCGCGCTGTACGACCTGGGCCGGTCGTACTACGAGTGGGGCGTCCGCACCGAGGACCGGCCCAAGGCGACGGCGCGGCTCGGGACGGCGGCCCGGCTCTTCGAGCGGATCGGCGCCGGCCGCGAGCTGGAGCGGACGCGCGGCGTCCTGGAGCGGATCACGGCCCGCATCGCGTCCGAGGAGCAGACCGACGCGCCGGGCGAGGGGGTCATCGGCCTCTACGAGGTGTCCCGGATCGTCAACTCCACGAGGGACCTGAACGCCGTGCTCGACGAGACGGTGGACCTGGCGCTTCGCCGGCTGAACGCCGAGCGCGGCATGGTGCTGCTGGCCGACCCGGTCACCGGCCGCATGTCGGTGCGGGTCGCGCGCAACCTGAAGACCGGCCGCGAGGACGAGGCCGAGGCGATCTCGCGCTCCGTCGTCGACCGCGTCGTGGCCGAGGGGCGCTCGATCCTGGCCGCCGACGCACGCATCGACCCGCGCTTCGTCGGCCGCGAGTCGATCCTCGCCCACTCCATCGTCTCGTTCCTCTGCGTCCCGCTCCGGGTGCGGGATCGCATCAGCGGCGCGATCTACGTCGACCACCGCCGCGCCACGCGCCTCTTCAGCGAGAACGACCGGGCGTTCCTGGAGGCGTTCGCCGACCTCGCGGCCGTCGCCATCGAGAACGCGCGCCTCGTCGAGGAGCTCCTGGAGGCGCGCCTCCGGCTCTCCGTCGAGAACGAGAGCCTCAAGGCGAACCTGGCGCGCGGCTCGGGCCTCGACGCGCTCGTCGGGTCGTCCGAGGCGGCCCGCAAGATCAAGGCGACGATCCCGCGCGCGGCGCAGGGGACGGGCACCGTGCTCATCCGCGGGGAGTCCGGCACCGGGAAGAACCTCCTGGCGAGGATCCTCCATTCGATCTCGCCGCGGGCGAACGGACCGTTCATCCAGTTCAACTGCGCGGCGCTCCCCGAGACGCTGGCCGAGTCGGAGCTGTTCGGGCACGAGAAGGGATCGTTCACCGGCGCGGACCGGCGCAAGCCGGGGCGCTTCGAGCTGGCCCAGGGCGGCACGATCTTCCTGGACGAGATCGGGAAGACGACGCTCGCCATCCAGTCCAAGCTCCTGCGCGTCGTGGAGGACAAGGAGTTCGAGCGGGTCGGCGGCACCCAGACGCTGAAGACCGACGCCAAGATCCTGGCCGCCACGAACCTCGACCTCGAGAACGCCATCGTGAGGAACGAGTTCCGCGAGGACCTCTATTACCGGCTCAACGTCGTCCCGATCGAGCTCCCCCCGCTGCGCAAGCGTCTCGAGGACCTGCCGGCGCTGGTCGAGCACTTCGTGGTGAAGCTCTCGCGCGACCTGGGGACCGACCCGCGGCGCCTGGACGCCGGAGTCCTGTCGCTCTTCGCCCGCTATCCGTGGCCAGGGAACATCCGCGAGCTGGAGGCGACGCTGCATCGCGCGCTGGTCCTGACCCCGGGCGACGCGCTCACCGAGCGCGACTTCCCGTGGATCGGCGAGTCGCCGCTCCTGGCCACGGCCGCCGCGGCGCGGCCGGCGTCGGCGCCCGGCGGCACCAGCGTGGAGATCCCCGACGCGCCGCTCGACCCGGAGTCGTTCGAGCGGATCCTCGGCTCGGTCGAGAAGGACCTCATCGAGCGGGCCCTGACGCAATCCGGCGGGAAGCTCCGGGAGGCGTCGCGACGGCTCGGCCTGGCCCGGAACACCCTTCGCTCCAAGATGACGAAGTACGGCCTCCGGGCGCAGGACGAGGCGGTCTGACCGGAGCGGAAAGGAAAAGGGGGAGCCTCGAAGCTCCCCCTTCCGATCACGCCGCGCCCGAGAGGGTCACGGGTTCGTCATGTTGAAGTCGTCGACGAAGAAGTCGGTCGGATTCGAGCTGTCGTTCGTGGCATGCAGGCGGAGCCGGATGGCCTGCCCCTTGTACCCGTTCAGCGAGAACGTCTTCTGGGCCCACGTCGCGGCGCTCTTGTTCGAGTACGTCGCGAGCGTGCCGAGGCGCGTCGTGCCGGCCGAGTTGTAGACGTCGACGTAGAGGTAGTCGTAGGCGGTCGTCGTCCCGTCCGTGGTGACGGTCCGGAGCCAGAACGAGAGGTTCACGTTCCCGGAGACGTTGGGGACCGTGAAGCCCTGGTACAGGTAGTCGTCGGCGCTGTCGTAGCCCGCCATCCAGTCCATCCTGGTGCCGCCGTGAGGTGAGACCGACGAGCCGTCGACAGCGGTCCCGGTGCCCGAGATCTGCTCGTACGAGCCGGTCTCGACCCAGGGGGCCGCGGTGCCCGTCTCGAAGCCGGGGTTGCCGATCGGGCTCACGAAGCCGCTCGACGCGATGGTGACGGTCTTGGTGGTGGAGGTGCCGACGTTGCCGCAAGCGTCCGTGGCGGTGGCCACGATCGTGTGGGAGGAGCCGGCGGTGAGGGCCGAGG
>CAYLNK010000021.1:3558-38373 GCA_964384675.1 uncultured Holophagales bacterium
CCGTCGATCTTGAGCGTCATGCCGGTGACGGCGACGTTGTCGGTGCCGGACGCGGACACGGAGACCGTTCCGCTGACGGTCGAGGCGGTCGGCGCGGTGACGGTGGCCGTCGGCGCGGTGGAGTCGGTGCAGGACGAGCCGATGGTGACCGTCTTGGTGGAGGACGTACCGACGTTGCCGCAGGCGTCCGTGGCGGTGGCCACGATCGTGTGGGAGGAGCCGGCGGTGAGGGCCGAGGTGTTCCAGGAGTAGCTGATCGCGCCGCTGGTGGACGAGGCGACCTGGCTGCCGTCGATCTTGAGCGTCATGCCGGTGACGGCGACGTTGTCGGTGCCGGACGCGGTGACCGAGACCGTGCCGGTGACGGTCGAGGCGGTCGGCGCGGTGACGGTGGCCGTCGGCGCGGTGGTGTCGGAGCAGCCGCCGCTCTTCGAGACCCAGATCGGCGAGGACCACATCTCGGCGCCGTTGGAGAGGGTGACGTACGCGTAGAAGTAGTTCGTCCCGGTCGCGGGGAGAGTCGCGGCGCCGGTGTAGCTGCCCGCGCCCGCGTTCGTCATCGTGACGGCCGTCGGCGAGCCCGTGCCGGCCGCGGGATTGCCCTGGTAGACGGCGACGCTCTGGATCGTGGCGCCGTCCGGATCGCTCGCCCAGACGCGCAGGTTGAGGGTGGCCGAGGCCGAGGTGAACGTTTCGCCCATGACGTGGGCGTAGTCGGAGGTGCCGAAGAAGAGCTGCGCGTTCAGGTCCGAGGAGGCGTAGAAGCGACGGGCCCGGAGCGCGCCCATCACGCTCGCCTTGCTGAGCGAGGACGCCAGGACGACCGTGCGGTTCCGGGTGGAGTTGCCGTAGTTCCAGCAGTGGTTGTCGGCGTGGGCCTCGGGGCCGATCTTCCAGCCCCGCTGCAGCGCGTAGTTGTACAGGTCCGTGCCGCTCTTCTTCGGGCCCGCGTACCGGCTGCCGCCGTCGGCGAAGTCCGTGGTCTTGTTGAACGCGGGGCCGGAGATGAGCGCCATGCCGGTCACGAAATTGATGCCCGCGGCGTTCTGCGAGAAGCTGCCGTAGTCGCTCGTGCCCGGGTGGCAGAACGCGCCGGCGGCGCCGCTCGAGCCCTGGTAGGCGGCGTTGTTGGCGGTGTTCCAGAGCGCGGCGTAGTCGTACTGGGCGGTCGTCACGTCGGCGTACGCCTCCCAGCTGAAGAGCTTGGTCGTGTCGTACAGCGCGACGTGTCCGCCGTTGTTGATGACGCCCCACTCCATCCCGTAGATGCCGACGAAGCTCGAGGTCGTGGCCGACGTCGCGGCCGTGAGGCCATCCTGGTAGCGCTGGCGGACCACGGCCGTCGTGCAGCTGCCGCAGGCGTCGTCCATCAGGTGGTTGTGCTCGATCACGCAGATCCAGTCGACGTTGCCGCTGGCCTTGGCGTACGCGAACGCGTCCACCGGCGTGGCGCCGGCGTGCGGACCGGACTTCGAGCCGGTGCAGCTGGCGTTGGCGATGCCGCCGTCGGAGTAGTTCGTGTGGGCGTGCTGGGCGCCGAAGAAGAACTGGTACGGAACGCTCGGGTTCGAGGAGGCGGCGAGGGGCTGCCGCACGTCTTCGACCTTCGGCGCCGGCGTCTCGTCGGAGCCCCAGATCCGGAGGAAGCCGCCCGTCGACTCGTAGCCGGGCACCTCGAAGCGGTAGACGTAGAGGCCCGGCTCGATCGGGTGGCCCTCGGCGTCCTTGCCGTCGAAGTTCACCAGGGCGAAGCCGTCGCCCTCGGCGAGGCGCGACACCCCGATCCGGCGATCCACGATCGCGCCGTCGAACGTGGTGATCAGGAGGGTCCAGCGCGCGCCGGCGGCCGCACCGGTCTCGTCGTTCAGCTGGGCGGCGAGGGCGACGGGGGCGCCGTCACGGGCCCACCAGTCGACCTGGGGCCGCATGGCGACGATCGCGCGCTCGGGCGTGCAGTCCTCGTGACCAGGATCGCGGTCGTGGTTGCCCTGGGCGGCATGGAGCGAGCCCGCGGTCAGGAGCGACGCGAGGGCGGCGGCGGCGAATCGGGGGAGGGTCGGATTCCGAAGCATGTTGACCTCGACGTAATGCGATTCGAAACGGATGAGAGCGGTCGTCGGCGAACGTCAGTCGGTGAGGGAGGTGCGGGGCTTCGGCGGGAGGCTCTTCCCGCGGCGCGCGATCCCCTCGATCCCGAGAGTGCGATCGAGCGTGCCGGGAGGAAGGTCGTTGAGCTCCCGCCTTGGCCGGCGGCCGAGGGTCCCCGGCCCTGAGGTCGTCCCGGTCGTGTCCCTGTCGCGGTTGCTCATCGAGGCTCCTTCGCGCCGCCGGAAATGCGAGCCTCGTGCCAGCCGGACTTCGCCACTACTTCACACGTTTTCAATGACTTGCAAGGTCGAGCCGGGTCCGGAGCTGACCGCTGGGTCAGATCTTGACCCGGGCATGCGAGCCCGCGTCGGCGGTTGACCCGGGTCCGGATCTAGACCGGTCCGGTCCGGATCGCCTGGGTCGCCTCGCCCGCGTGCCCGATGTGTGCCCGGTCCCGGTACTTCGGCTCCCGCGTACCGGCGCAGGTCGGGCAGCGGGAGAGGAGCTCGCGCTTCTCGATGAAGTGCTGCACCACGTCGACGACGGTCGCGTGCGACCAGGTCAGGGGCGAGACGGAGAGCGCCTCCCCGGTCGTCGGGTCGATCTGCTCGGCGAGGACCCCGCTCGGGAGGGCGCGCTCGCGGGTCCACGAGAGGCGGGGGATCACCTTCTGGTGCAGCTCCTCGTCCGTCCTCGCGAGCGCGATCTCGTGCCGGGCCATCCAGAGCGTGCCGAGGAACCACGGGTTGCCCGGCACGTCCTGGCTCTTCCGGTGGTAGTAGTCGTTCTCGTAGCGCGCGATGCCGCCGACCCGGGTCTTCACCGCGAGCGACGTCTCGATCGCGGCCATCGTCGAGAGGATCCGCGGGTCGTCCGCGCCATACCCGCCGAACGCCCAGAGCCCCCAGAGCGCCGAGTCGACCACCGGGTCGACGTCCACGCCGCCGCCTCGGGGCGTCACGGCGCGCGCGAACCGGTTCAGCTCGGGCCGCCACAGGTACCGGTCGCTCGCGGCGCGGATCTCCGAGAGCGCCGCGGTCCACTTGCGGGCCGAGACGCGGTCGCCGACTCCCTCCGCGAAGCGGATCGCCGCCTGGAGGCCACCGAGGACCGCCCCCACCGCGAACGCCGAGACGCTGTGGCGCTCCTCCCACAGGTCCCAGGAGGGCGCGGGAAGCCCGGTCTCGGCGTCCCGGTAGTCCGCGAGGAAATCGCCGGCCCGTCGCACGATCTTTCCGTAGAGCGGCTTGAAGACCTCCACCTCGCGGGAGCGGTCGTAGTACTTCCAGAGCGCCCAGAGGACGAGCGCGGTCTCGTCCTCCTGGATCGGGAGCTGCCGCTCGCCGTTCATCGTCCAGGGGTGCCATGACGAGGCGAGCCGCCCGTCCGGCGTGAACTTGTGGGGGAAGTAGCCGTCGGGGTGGATCAGCTCGCCGCACAGGACGAAGAAGCGGCGGGCCGTCTCGCGGTAGCCCGCGCGGTCCAGAGCCTCCGCCACGAGGGCCCCGTCGCGCGGCCAGAGGTAGCTGTAGGTGTCGCGGGCGAACTGGGTGATGTCGCTGTCGTTGGCCGCGATGATGGCGCCCCCCTCGTCGATCTGGGTGCGCAGCACGAGGAGCGAGCGCTTGTACAGGTCGACGAGGTCGGGAGGGAGGTCGCCGAAGTTGAGCTGCTCCTTGTTCACCCAGGCGCGCCAGTACGCCTCGGTGCGGGCGATGAACGACTCGGCGCCGCGCGCGAGGATCTTGTCGTTGAGCGCGCGGGCGGAGTCCCAGCGCCCCTCCCAGCTCGTGGCGGCGACGATCCAGTAGTCGAGCTTCGCCTCGGCGTTCGGGCCGACCAGGACGGGGACGCCGATGGTCGAGTCGACCGCCCCCTGCGCGATCGGGTTGCCGCCGAGGGTGCCGTCCTCCGCGTCCTTCCACGTCCCCTCGCGGCCCGGCCCCTTCTGGCCGCACGCCCACGACGTGACTCCGGCCTTCCCGGCCACCGAGACGTTGATCAGGAAGTAGCGGTCCTGCTTGTAGTGGACGACGGTCCGGTTCGAGGGGTCGAAGAGCGCCGTGTCGCCGACGTCGTTCTCCTTGATCCGGAAGTCGTGGTGGAAGAAGACGCGGACCTCCCGCGCCCGGTCGGTCCGGTTGACGATCGTCAGGCGCCGCACGAAGACGGTCTCGTGGAAGTCGACGACGTCCCGGGCCCGGAACGCGAGCCCCAGCTCCGCGCTCTCCCCGCGCAGGTCGGTGGCGAGCGTCTCCGCCTGATAGCGGCGCTTCAGGCCCCAGGCCGCGGCCGAGACCCAGGAGAACTTCCCCTCGGTGTAGAGGCCCCACCGGAACGGGTAGCCGTTCGCGTGGTTCTCCTGGCCGACGCGCGGGAAGTAGAGGTCGCGGATCTGGCCGTCGAGGTCGAACGCGACGAGGAGCTTGCCGTTCCCGAGCGGGAGGTCGCGGGGCATCGGTTCCTCCTGTCTTCCGGGGCGCTGGTGATCCGGGAATGATAGGCGTCCGTTATAGGATTCAGAGGAAAGTCCCAGCTCCGAGGAGGCCCCCATGACCGTTTCCGTGGAATACCGCCGTCACGGCCAGGCCGTGTGGCTCGACACGATCTCGAACAAGCTGATCGAGACCGGCAAGCTCGGGGGGTGGATCGGCTCCGGAGCGATCTACGGCGTCACCTCGAACCCCACGATCTTCGGCCAGGCGATCCAGAAGAACGAGGGCGACTACGACGAGCAGATCGCCCGCATGGCGGCAGACGGGAAGTCCGCCTTCGAGATCTACGACTTCCTCACTCGGCGCGACATCGCCGCGGGGGCCGACCTCTTCCGGCCGCTGCAGGCCAAGGACCCCGTCGACGGCTTCATCTCGCTCGAGGTGCTGCCCTCCCTGGCTCACGACGCCGACGGCACGGTGGCCGAGGCGACCCGCCTCGCGAAGGCCCTCGACCGGCCGAACGTCTTCATCAAGGTGCCGTCCACGCCCGCCGGCGTCGAGGCGATCCGGCGCCTGATCGGGGCCGGCATCTCGATCAACGTCACCCTGATGTTCAACCGGAAGCACTACCGCGACGTCGCGATGGCCTACATCCACGGCCTCTCCGACTTCGCGGGCGAGGGCGGGGACCTCACGAAGGTCCACTCGGTGGCGTCGTTCTTCGTGTCGCGGGTCGACACGCTGATCGACAAGAGGCTCGACGAGAAGGCCGCGCTCGCCTCCGGCGCGCTGAAGGAGCAGCTCCTGGGCCTGCGGGGAAAGGCGGGTCTCGCGAACTGCAAGGTCGTCTACCAGGACTTCCTCTCGATCTTCGGGAGCGAGCCGTTCACGTCGCTGAAGGCGAAGGGAGCCAACGTCCAGCGTCCCCTCTGGGCCTCCACCGGCACGAAGAACCCGGCGTACTCCGACCTCCTCTACGTCGAGAACCTGATCGGCGCCGACACGGTGAACACGATGCCGGAGAAGACGCTCGAAGCGCTCCTCCACCACGGCACCTGCCCGGGCGACACCGTCGTCCAGGGCGTCGACGAGGCGCGCCGCACGCTCGACGACCTGCGCGCCGTCGGGATCGACGTCGAGGACGTCGGCGAGCAGCTCCAGACGGACGGCGTCGTCCTCTTCGCGAAGTCGTACGACGAGCTTCTCGCCACCGTCGAGTCCCGCCGGGCCGCATCCCTGGTCCGCGCCACGTAGCACCTCCGGGGGATCCGCGCCCGGGATCCCCCGGGCCCCCTCACGGTCCAGGGCTCTGCCGCCGCGGTCGGCCGGGCGCCGAGAAAGGACTCCCTTGGTCATCGGTGATTTCGACGCCCCGGAGCTGACGGAAGAACAGGCCGCGCGGCTCTCCGACCTCGCCACGCTCTGCCGGGGCGACATCCTGAAGATGACGACCCTCGCCGCCTCCGGGCATCCGGGCGGCTCGATGTCCTCGCTCGAGATGTTCCTGGTCCTGTGGGGTCTCGGCGCGTGCGACCCGGCGGACCCGTTCCGTCCCGGGCGCGACCGCGTCGTGGTCAGCCACGGCCACGTCTCGCCCGGCGCGTACGCCGCCCTCGCGCGGCTCGGCTATTTCGACCCGTCGCTCCCGCTCGTCGGCTTCCGCCGCGGCGGCTCGCCGTTCGAGGGCCACGTCGAGCGGGACGTCCCCGGCCTCGACTGGGGGACCGGCAACCTCGGGCAGGGCCTCTCGGCGGCGGTCGGTTTCGCGCTGGGAGGGAAGATCCGCGGCGACTCCTCGCGGGTCTTCTGCGTGATGGGGGACGGCGAGCAGCAGAAGGGGCAGCTGGGCGAGGCCCGCCGCTTCGCGGCGAAGTACGGGCTGACGAACCTGGTCGCGCTCCTCGACTGGAACGGGATCCAGCTGTCGGGGGACAACAGGGACATCCTGCCGCAGGACATCGAGGCCGACTGGCGCGCGGACGGATGGCGGGTGATCGAGGTGGACGGGCACGACGTGCGGGCGCTCCACCGCGCCGTCCGCGAGGCGCTCGCCGGTGACAAGCCGGCCCTCCTCGCGGCGCGCACCGTGATGTCGAAGGGCGTGCCGTTCATGGAGAAGGACGGCTACAAGTGGCACGGCGCGGCGCTCTCCGCCGAGAAGTGCCGCGAGGCGCTCGGCATCCTCGGCCTGCCCGACGACCTCGACCACTGGGTCGCCGAGCGGAAGAAGCCGGCCCCGGACTGGCACGGCGTGCTGCCGCATCGCCCCGAGGAGTCCGTCGTCCTGACGGACGCCGGCACGCCGCGCACCTACACCGTCGACAAGCCGACCGACAACCGCACCGGGTTCGGGGCAGCGCTCGAGGACGTCGGCGGGCGCGCGCTCGCCGAGGGCGTGCCGATCGCCGTCCTCGACTGCGACCTCCTGAAGTCGACGAAGACGGACCTCTTCGCTGCGAAGTACCCGGGGGCCTTCTACCAGTGCGGCATCGCGGAGCACCACACGGCCGTCCTGAACGGGGCTCTTTCGCTCTCGGGAGTCGCCTCGTGGTGGGGAGAGTTCGCGATGTTCGGCGTGGCCGAGTCGTACAACCAGCAGCGCCTGAACGACGTGAACGGCACCAACGCCAAGCTCGCGGTCACGCACTCGGGGATCGACGTCGGCGAGGACGGCAAGACCCACCATTCCATCGACTACTTCGGGCTCTTCAACTCCACGGTCGGCTGGAAGGTCTTCACGCCGGCCGATCCGAACCAGACGGACCGGATCGTCCGGTGGATGGCGACGCACCGCGGCAACCACGCGCTGGTGATGGGCCGCTCGAAGGTGCCGGTCACGACGCGAGAGGACGGCACGCCGTTCTTCGCCGGCGACTACGCCTTCGACCCGACGCGCGCGGACCGCGTGAGGAACGGCGGGACGGTCACGATCGCCTGCGCCGGCAACATGCTCCCGTACGCGCTCGACGCCTGGGCGCTCCTCGACAAGCAGGGGCTCCGGGTCGACCTCGTCTCGATCGCCGGCTGGACGGACCTGTCGGACGAGGACGTCCGGCACGTCGGGCGGCACGGCCTGGTCGTCACGGTGGAGGACCACAATCCGAAGAGCGGGCTCGGCAGCTGGATCCAGATCCGGCTGAACGAGGTGGGCGCCGTCGCCCGCGTGCGGAAGCTGGGCGTCTCCCGCTACTCCTCGTCCGGACCCGCCAAGGAGCTGGCGGCTCTCATGGGCGTGGACGGCCCGGCCATCGCGCAGGCGGTGCGCGAGCTCGTCTCCGAATCGAGCCCGTCGCGGCCGGCGGAATCGATCTCGACGGAAGTGTTCTGACTTCAGCTTTCTGACAGCACCGCAAGGAGGACGTCGTGGAAATCGGACTCGTTGGCCTCGGCAAGATGGGCGGCAACATGGTGAAGCGGCTTCTCGGAGGCGGACACCGTGTCGTCGTCTCCGACCGGAGCGCGGACGCGATCGCGGCCTCGGTGGCGGCGGGGGCGGTGGGATCGGAGAGCCTCGCCGACCTCGTGTCGAAGCTCCCCGCCCCCCGCACCGTCTGGGTGATGGTCCCGTCGGGCGGGCCGACCGACAACGTGATCGACGAGCTGGCCGGCGTGATGTCGGCGGGCGACCTGATCGTCGACGGCGGCAACTCGAACTTCAAGGACTCGCAGCGCCGCGGCGCCGCGCTGAAGGAGAAGGGACTCCTCTTCATGGACGCCGGGACCTCCGGCGGCGTCTGGGGCCTGAAGGTCGGCTACTGCCTGATGGTGGGCGGCGAGAAGGAAGCGGTGGAGAGGATCGCCCCGGCGCTCACCACGCTCGCCCCGCCGAACGGCTGGCACCACTGCGGCGCGATCGGCTCCGGGCACTACGTCAAGATGGTCCACAACGGGATCGAGTACGCCATGATGCAGGCCTACGCCGAGGGCTTCGAGCTGTTCAACGCGTCGGGCTTCGACCTCGACAACGCCCGCATCGCGGACCTCTGGATGCAGGGCTCGGTCGTGCGGTCGTGGCTCCTGGAGCTGGCGGCCGACGCGTTGAAGGCGAACCCGACGCTCGAGGGGATCGGCGCCTGGGTGGACGACTCCGGCGAGGGGCGCTGGACCGTGGTCGAGTCGATCGACAAGGCGGTCCCGATGCCCACGATCACCGCCGCGCTCCAGTACCGCTTCCGCTCGCGCCAGGAGCACGCCTACTCGGCGAAGTTCCTGAACGTCCTCCGGAACCAGTTCGGCGGGCACGCCGTCAAGAAGGGCTGAGCCATGGCCGTCGTCGCGAAGACCGATCCCTGCACGATCGTCATCTTCGGCGGCTCCGGGGACCTTTCGAAGCGGAAGCTGGTGCCGGCGCTGTACGAGCTGCACGTCGAGAAGCGCCTGCCGCCCGAGTCGATCATCGTCGGCTACGCCAGGACCGGTGAGGGGGACGAGTCGTACCGTGCCGAGATGAAGGCCGCGGTCTCGGAGTTCGCGCGGAAGAAGCCGATCGACGAGGCGGTCTGGAACGAGTTCGCCGCGCGCCTCTTCTTCATCCGGGGCGACCTGACGGTACCCGTGCACTTCACCGAGATGAAGGCCCGCCTCGAGTCGATCGAGAAGGAGCGTGGCCTCACCGGAAACCGGATGTTCTACCTGGCGATCCCGCCGTCGAAGATCGGCGACGTCGTCAAGAACCTGGGGGGCACCGGCTACGTCTATCCCGTCGACGGCCCTGCCTGGTCGCGGCTCATCGTCGAGAAGCCGTTCGGGCGCGACCTCGCGACCGCCCACGCGCTGAACGAGGAGATCTCCAGCGTCTTTCGCGAGAGACAGATCTTCCGCATCGACCACTACCTCGGCAAGGAGACGACGCAGAACATCCTGGTGTTCCGCCTCGGCAACGGCATCTTCGAGCCGCTCTGGAACCGGCGCTACATCGACCACGTGCAGATCACGGTGGCGGAGTCGATCGGCGTCGAGAACCGCGGGAAGTTCTACGAGGAAGCCGGCATCTTCCGGGACATCATCCAGAACCACGTCCTCCAGCTCCTCTGCCTCGTCGCGATGGAGCCGCCGGTCGCTCTCGACCCGAACGCGGTGCGCGACGAGAAGGTGAAGGTGCTCCGCTCGGTGAGGCCGATGACGCCGGAGGAGATCCTCCACGACACGGTGCGCGGGCAGTACGCCCCGGGGGCCGTGGACGGAAAGCCGGTCGTGGGCTACCGGCAGGAGCCGAACGTCCACCCGATGTCGCTCCGCGAGACGTACGCGGCGTGGAAGGTGCACATCGAGAACTGGCGGTGGGCCGGTGTGCCGTTCTACCTGCGGGCCGGCAAGCGGATGCCGAAGCGGGTCACCGAGATCGCGTTCACGTTCAAGACGCCGCCGATCGCGCTCTTCCGCAAGGCGGGAGTGCTGCGCCAGGAGGCGAACGTCCTCGTCCTCAGGATCCAGCCGGACGAGGGGATCGGGCTCAACTTCGGCGCCAAGGAGCCGGGACCGGTCATGAAGATCGACCCGGTCAAGATGAACTTCCGCTACTCGGAGTTCTTCGGCGGCTCCTCGCCCGAGGCGTACGAGCGGCTCCTCCTCGACGCCATCCACGGCGACTCCACCCTCTTCGCGCGGCGCGACGAGGTGGAGGCGGCCTGGGAGCACTGCACCCCGGTTCTGGACGTCTGGCGGGAGCACCCGCCGATGGACCACCCGAACTACGAGGCGGGTACCTGGGGCCCGGAGGCGGCGGTGGCGCTCCTGGCGCGCGACGGAAGGCGCTGGCGCCGGCCGTGAGGGCGGGGCCGGAGCTCTCGGTCCTGGCGTCGGCGGCGGACGTCGCCGACGCCGCCGCGGACCTCTTCGTCGAGCTCGCCCGCTCGTCGATCGAGCGGCGCGGGCGGTTCGTGGTCGCGCTCGCCGGGGGCACGAGCCCCAGCGAGATGCACCGGCGGCTCGCGTCCGCGCCGCGGCGCGACGCCGTCGACTGGAGCCGGGTCCACGTCTTCTTCGGGGACGAGCGGGGTGTCCCGCCCGGCGACCCGGAGCGGAACGACCGCGCGGCGCGCGAGGCGCTGCTCGACCACGTGCCGATCCCTCCTCTCCAGATCCACCCGATCCCCGCGGAGCTCGCCGACGGCGACGTCCGCTATCAGAGGGAGCTCCGGCACACGTACGACTCGTTCCGGATCGCGGGCGGTGAGCGGCGGCGCTACCCGCGCCTCGACCTGATCGTGCTGGGCATGGGGCCCGACGGCCACACCGCGTCGCTCTTCCCGGGGCACGAGCTGCCCGACCCCGACCTCTGGGCGCAGCGCGTCACCGACTCGCCGAAGCCCCCCGCGGTGCGTGTGACGCTCACCCTGCCCCTGATCAACGCCGCCGAGGCCGTGGCGTTCCTCGTCGCGGGCGCCGAGAAGGCGCCGGCCCTGGCGCGCGTTCTCCACGGGGACACGGCCCTGCCCGCGGCTCGCGTCGCGCCCACGCACGGGCGGCTGGTCGTGCTCTCGGACCGGGCGGCATACGGAGGCTGAATGATCCTGGCGGGCGACGTCGGGGGGACGAACGCGCGGGTGGCGCTGTTCGAGAGGGTGGACGGGCGGCTCGTCGAGCGGCGCCGGCTGAGGTTCCCGAGCCGCGAGCTGTCCGGCTTCGAGGAGGCGATCGACCGATTCGGGCTCGTCGAGCCGCTGACCGCCGCCGGGTTCGGCGCCGCCGGGCCGGTGCGCAACGGGCGGTGCGAGGCGACCAACCTGCCGTGGGTGATCGACTCGTGGAGCCTGGCGGCGACGCTCGGACTCCCGAAGGTCGCGCTCCTGAACGACCTGGCGGCGAACGCCGTCGGCCTGCCGGAGCTCGGCCCGGCGGACCTCGTGGTGATCAACGCCGGCGAGGAGGACGCCGAGGGGAACGGGGGGCTCATCTCCGCCGGTACGGGCCTCGGCGAGGCGTATCTCCACCGTGAGCCGGACGGGAGCTTCCGGCCGCTGGCGTCGGAGGGCGGGCACACTTCGTTCGCGCCGCGCGACGAGCACGAGATCGAGCTGCTTCGGTTCCTCACGGCCCGCTTCGGGCACGTCTCGTACGAACGGATCCTTTCCGGGCCCGGCATCGCGAACCTCTACGCGTTCGAGCGGGAGACCTCGCGGATCCCGGAGCCGGCGTGGCTGACCGAAGAGATCGCGGCCACGGGCGATCCGGCCCCGCCGGTCTTCGCCGCCGCACAGGCCGGCACGGACGACGTGGCGACGCGCACGCTCGACCGGTTCGTCGGCATCTACGGGGCGGAGGCGGGGAACCTCGCGCTCAAGGCCTTCGCCACGGGGGGAGTCTTCGTGGGGGGAGGCATCGCGCCGCGGATCCGCGAGCGTCTCCTGGACGGCGCCTTCTTCGAGGCGTTCTGCGACAAGGGCCGGTTCGGGCCCATGCTCGCGAAGGTCCCGCTGAAGATGATCGTGAACGACTCGTGCGCGCTCCTCGGAGCGGCCCGGGCGGGCGAGGAGATGCTGCGATGAGCCAGGTCGGGATGCGCCTTCATCGATTTCTGCACGAGTCGGAACGGCAGCACCCCGAGGCGACGGGCGAGCTCTCGGCGCTCCTTTCCCAGCTCGGCTTCGCGGGCAAGCGGATCGCGCGTCTCCTCTCGTCGGCCGGCCTCATCGACGTCCTGGGGGCGTCGGGCGAGACGAACGTCCAGGGCGAGACGCAGCAGAAGCTCGACGCGCTCTCCAACGAGATCTTCCTGGAGGCGTTCGCGTACGGCCAGCTCGTGCCGACCGTGGTGACCGAGGAGATGGACCTTCCGGCGCATCTCCCCGAGAACGACGCGGCGGGGAAGTACGTGGTCTTCCTCGATCCGCTCGACGGCTCCTCGAACCTCGACGTGAACGGCGGAGTCGGCTCGATCTTCTCGGTCCGGAAGGTCGCGAAGGCGGGGCTCGGGAAGGTGACGTCCGAGGCCGACCTGATGTCGCGGATCTCCCGGGACCAGGTGGTGGCCGGCTACTTCGTCTACGGGCCGTCGACGGTCATGGTGTTCACCGACGGGAAGGCCGTGCACGGCTTCACGCTCGACCCCTCGATCGGTGAGTTCCTGCTCTCCGAGCCGGAGATCCGGTTCCCGAAGCGCGGGCTCTACTACGCGGCCAACGAGGGGACGATCCTCGAGTGGGACGAGCCCGCGCGGCGCTTCGTGGAGTCGCTTCGCGTCCGCGACGCGGAGAAGGGGCGCCCGTACTCGACACGCTACTCCGGCGCGCTCGTGTCGGACTTCCACCGGATCCTCCTGAAGGGGGGCGTCTACCTCTACCCGTCCACGAAGAAGGCGCCCGACGGGAAGCTGCGGCTCATGTACGAGGCGGCTCCGCTCGCCGCGGTGGCCGAGGCGGCCGGAGGTGCCGCGTCGGACGGCGCCCGGCGCATCCTCGACATCGTCCCGACCTCGAACCACCAGCGCACGCCGCTCTTCATCGGGAGCGCGGACGACGTGGCGGAGGCGGAGGCGCTCGGTCGGGGGTGAGGCTCGGGCCTTGATCCGCCGGGGCGGAGGCGATCACCTCGTGCGGCCGCTGCGCTCGCGCGACCCTATCTCCCCCGAAACTGCCAAGCGGAATCTGAACGTGAGGCGGCCGGCAGTTTCGGGGGAGTCTTCCGAGCGCGGCCCTCGGACGCGGGGCGGCTCGCGAACTCGCCCCCCGGGGCCTGCGCGGGTACGCCGGCCGATACGTCCGTATGGCCCCGGGGGGCTCGAACAGCGCGAGCCTTTCCCCCGGCGCCCTCGAGCCGCGCTCGAGCGGGTCCCCGCGCGTGCTCGGACGGCCGCCCGAGGCGACCGCCCCCGCCCCGGCTTCGCGTCCTGCGAAGAGCACGCCGCGGGACTGCCTCATCGTGCCTGCGCGCGAAGGGGTAGGCGCTAGCGCCGCAGGGGCACCCGGCGATCGGGTGCCCCTATCAGCTTCAGTGGATGCCCTGGGCTCCCAGCCACCTCTCGGCGTCGATCGCGGACTTGCAGCCCTCTCCGGCGGCCGAGACCGCCTGGCGATAGATGTAGTCGGCCACGTCGCCCGCGGCGAAAACTCCCTCGACCGACGTCTCCGTCGACGGGTGCTTGATCTTCAGGTAGCCGACCTCGTTCATCTCGAGCTTGCCCTCGAAGAGCGCCGTGTTCGGCTGGTGGCCGATCGCGGCGAAGTAGCCCTTCACCGGCAGGGTTCGCGTATCGCCGGTCTTCGCGTTCTTCAGGACGACGCCGCTCACGCCCGACTTCTTCTCACCGAGAATCTCCTCCACCAGGGTGTCGGTGAGGATCTCGATCTTCGGGTTCGCCTGCGCGCGGGCGAGCATGATCTTCGAGGCGCGGAACTCCGAGCGGCGGTGGATCAGCCACACCTTGGTGCAGAACTTGGTGAGGTAACCGGCCTCCTCCATCGCCGTGTCGCCGCCCCCCACGACCACGACCTCCTTCCCCTTGAAGAAGAAGCCGTCGCAGGTGGCGCAGGCGGAGACGCCGTGCCCGAGGAGCTCCTGCTCGCTGGGTAGGCCCAGGTACTTGGCGGAGGCTCCGGAGGCGATGATGAGGGCGTCCGCGGTGAGCCTCTCTCCCGACTCCAGGGTCAGCGTGAACGGACGCTTGCCGAGGTCGACGTCGGTCACCGTATCGACGTGGATCTCGGTGCCGAAGCGCGCCGCCTGCTTGCGGGTGACGTCCATCAGCTCCGGACCCTGGATCCCGTGCTCGAAGCCGGGGAAGTTCTCGACCTCGGTGGTGGTCGTCAGCTGCCCGCCCGGCTGCATCCCCTCGATGACGAGCGGCTCCAGGTTGGCGCGCGACGCGTAGATGGCGGCGGTGAGCCCGGCCGGGCCGGACCCGATGATGACGACGCGATAGTGGCTCTTCTTGGGCATGCGAGGCTCCATGTGGCGTTTCGGGGCGGGCCGGGAGAGTACAACGGGCGGGAGGGGCGCGGCCTTCCCGGCCGCACCCCTCCCGGGCCGGGACGGTCGCTACTTCGCGACCTCCTCGAAGTACTCCTTGGACTCTTTCCAGTCGGCCTTCATCGACTTCGCGCCGGGCTTCCAGTCGGCGGGGCAGACCTCGCCGTTGTCGCGCACGAACTGGAAGGCCTGCAGGACGCGCAGGGTCTCGTCCACCGAGCGGCCGACGCCGAGGTTGTTCACCGTGGCGTGCTGCACGATGCCGTCCGGATCGATGACGAAGAGGCCGCGCAGGGCGACCGCGCCGTCCTCGTCGAGGACGCCGTAGGCCCGGGCGAGGTCCTTCTTGAGGTCCTCGACGAGCGGATAGGTGAGCCCGTGGATCCCGCCCTCCTCCCGCCTCTTCTCGGTCCAGGCCAGGTGACAGAACTTGGAGTCGACGGAGGCGCCGATCACCTCGGCGCCGAGCTTGCGGAACTCCCCGACGCGGTCGGAGAACGCGAGGATCTCGGTCGGGCAGACGAACGTGAAATCGAGCGGATAGAAGAAGAGGACGACCCACTTGCCGCGGTAGTCCGAGAGGCGGTAGGTGTCGAAGCGTCCGTTGAGGACGCCCTCCAGGGCGAATTCGGGGGCCTTGCGTCCGACGATGGCGGTCATGGTCTTTCTCCGTTCCTTTCCTGCCGGATTCTCGCTCCGGCAGGTGCCCCATATTAGATCAAATCTAAATAAAAGTCGAGTCTCTCCTTGACTCTGCTTTAGAGCAAGTCTAAATTAGTTCGAACAAGGAGGGATCCATGCCGGAGCTCAAAGGGACCCAGACCCACGAGAATCTGAAGCACGCATTCGCGGGCGAGAGCCAGGCGAATCGCCGCTATCTCTACTTCGCCGACAAGGCCGACATCGAAGGGTATCCGGAGATCGCCGGGAACTTCCGCGACACGGCCGAAGGGGAGACCGGACACGCGCACGGCCACATGGACTATCTGAAGGCCGCGGGCGACCCGGCCACGGGCCTGCCGTTCGGCGCGACCGACGCCAACCTCCGCTGCGCGGTGGAGGGCGAGACGTACGAGTACACCCAGATGTACCCGGGCTTCGCCAAGACCGCCCGCGAGGAGGGCTTCGCCGAGATCGCCGACTGGTTCGAGACGCTCGCGCGCGCCGAGAAGTCGCACGCCAACCGCTTCTCGAAGCTCCTCGCCACGATCGCCAGCTAGTCGTCCCACGCCAGCGGGGCCCGGCTTCCGGGCCCCGTTCACCCTTCCGCGCGGGGGCCCCTCCAGCGCGAAGCCTCCCGCCGCCTGACCGTTCCGGAGACACTCGCATGGCGATCAAGGGTCCCGTCAAGGTCACCGACCGCGCGTCCCTCGCCGAGGAGCTGACGCGGATCGCGGACCTCTGCCACGGCTGCCGCCGCTGCTTCTCGCTCTGCCCGTCCTTCGACGTCCTCTTCAAGGCCCTCGACGTGCCCGAGGTCGACGGCGAGGCCGAGAAGCTCGAGCCCGGCGTCTACGCCGATTTCGTCGACCTCTGCTACGAGTGCAAGCTGTGCATCCCGCACTGCCCGTACGTCCCGCCTCACCGCTGGGCGATCGACATCCCCCACCTGGTGCTCGACGCCCGCCGCGTGCGCGTCGCGGAGTCCGGCGTCCCGCTGCGCGAGAAGCTGATGTCGCAGCCCGACCGGCTCGGGAAGATGTCGCAGCCCGTGGCGGCCGTCGCGAACTTCGTCAACACGCTGCCGGTGGCGCGCTGGGCGATGGAGAAGACGCTCGGCATCTCCGCGCGCAAGGAGCTGCCGACCTTCGCCTCCGAGACGTTCACCCAGTGGTTCCGGAAGCGGAAGACCGTCGTCCCGGCGTCGCCGGTGGCGAAGGTCGTCCTCTTCCCGACCTGCTCGGTCGAGTGGAACCGGCCGGAGATCGGGAAGGCGGCCGTCCAGGTGCTGGAGAAGAACGGGGTCGAGGTGGCCGTGGAGTACCCGCAGTGCTGCGGGATGCCGTACTTCGACGTGGGTGACGTCGACGCCGCCCAGAAGGCGCGCCTGGCGCAGATCGCCGCGTTCAAGCCGTGGATCGAGAAGGGGTACACGATCGTCACACCGGGACCGTCGTGCTCGCTGATGTTCAAGAAGGAATACCCGTGGCTCTCCCAGGACCCGGACTCCGCGCTGATCTCGAAGTCGACGCGGGACCTGCTGGAGCTCCTGATGGAGCTGAAGGGGAAGGGCCTCCTCTCGACCGAGTTCCCGAAGGCCCCGCGCTCGGTCGCCTATCACCTTTCCTGCCACCTGAAGGTGCAGAACATCGGCTACAAGTCGCGGGATCTGCTGGCCCTGACCGGGGCGGCGGTGACGATGGTGGAGAAGTGCTCGGGCCACGACGGGACCTGGGCCATGAAGGCGGAGTACTTCGACGAGTCGATGAAGGTCGGACAGAAGCTGTTCGACGGCCTCCACGCCGCCGGGGCCGAGGTCTTCGCCTCGGACTGCGCGCTGGCGGGCGTCCAGATCCACCAGGGGACGGGGCGCAAGGCGCTCCACCCGATCGAGGTCGTGCGGGACGCCTACGGGCTGCCCGCCGAGTGAGAGGGTGTGAATGAATCTGGAAGGGGCCGCGTTCCGAGCGCCGCAGGGTCAGCTGCGCGGCGCCGCGACGAGCGCCAATCTGAATGATTGCGCAGGAGCGGCAACAAAGCAGATGGCCCTGCGCCGCCGGCACCGCGAGCCGGCAGGCGAGCGACGAGGGGGAAGGCCGCTTGCGGCGTTCCCCCTCTACCCGAAGGGCGCCGGGGGATTACTGCGGGGCCCTTCGGCCCCCGCCAGAGACCTCGGCTCTCACTCCGTTCGAGCCTCCGGTTGCGGCGCGAATACGGTGTTGCTCGTCGCGCGCGATCACTCGGATCAGCACCGCTCCTCGCGCCTTGTCTTCGCACCGCAAGCCCCAGGCGCGCGACCCCTTCGAGATTCATTCGCACCCTCTGAGGAGACACGATGATGGAGAAGCTAGTCCTGTCCGACGTGAAGAACCTGTACGAGTACGAGCTGATCCGGGACGCGTTCCGGAAGGACGTGATCGCGACGAAGGCGCGGCGGCGGATCTTGCTGGGCCCGACGATGTCGCTCGTCTTCGAGAACCGTCTGACGGTCCTCGCCGTGATCCAGGAGATGTGCCGTTCCGAGCGGATCGCCCAGCCGGCCAAGGTGCAGGATGAGGTGGACGTCTACAACGAGCTGGTCCCCGACGCCGGCGAGCTCTCGGCCACGCTCTTCGTGGAGATCGTCGAGGAGGCGCGGATCCAGCCGGAGCTCGACAGGCTCGTCGGCCTCGGGGCCGGCGACCGGCTATGGCTCGAATTGAACGGGCGGAAGGTCTTCGCCCGCTTCGACGGCCGGCAGGGGAGAGAGGACCGGATCTCGGCCGTTCAGTATCTCCGCTTTCCGGTCGGGAACGACCCCGCCGACCTCGAGGCGCTCGAGTCGGGAGAGGCTCCGGTGGTGCTGCGCGTCGACCATCCCGCCTACCGGGCCTCGGCCGTCCTCGGCTCCGAGACCCGGACCGAGCTCGCGCGGGACCTCCGCCCGGACTAGCGGGGTGGGAGAATCGGCCTCGTGATGCAGATCCACCTCCTCCGCCACGCGGAGGCCGAGGTGATCTCGCCCTCCGGGCGGGACGCCGACCGCCGCCTGACGGAGGACGGCGAGAGGCGCATGAGGGCCGTGGCCCGCGCGATCGCGAAGCTGCAGCCCGAGTACGACCTGGTCCTCTGCTCGCCGTACGTGCGGGCCCGCCAGACAGCCGAGCCGGTGGTCCGTGCCTGCGGGGCTCCCGAGCCCGTCATCACCGAGAACCTGCTGCCGGGCGCCCCGCCGGAGGAGATCCTCCACGAGCTGGCCCGGCGCCGTCCGCAGAGCGTCGTCCTGGTCGGCCACCAGCCGCACCTCGGCCTGGTCTTCGGCCGGCTCCTTCTGGGGCGCGAGGGCCTGGAGGTACCCATGAAGAAGGCCTCCCTGGCGGTCCTGGACGCCAGCAACGACCCGTCCCTCGAGCCAGCCACCCTCAAGCTGTACCTCCCGCCGCGGGCGCTCGAGACCCTCTCCTGAAGAGCCGGTCTCCCGGGTCCTCACCGTTTCCGTTTGACAGTCCGGGCCTCGAATGCTAGCTTCTGCGGCCCTTTGGCCGGAGGTCAGGAAAGCATGTACGCCGTCATCAGAACCGGGGGTAAGCAGGTACGAGTCGCCACGGGCGACGTCGTGCGGATCGAGCGCGTCTCCCACGAGACGCTCTCCAAGGGAGACGAGCTCTCCCTGACCGAGGTCCTCGCCGTGGGCCGGGAGGACGGGCTGCACCTCGGCAAGCCCCTCGTCGACGGCGCCTCGGTGAAGGCCGTCGTCGTGCGCGAGATGCGTGCGCCGAAGGTGCTCGCCTACAAGAAGAAGAAGCGCAAGGGCTATCAGCGGATCCACGGTCATCGCCAGAACCTGGTGGAGATCCGGATCCAGGCGATCGAAGCCTGAAGCGAAGGGGAGTGACGAACCATGGCTCATAAGAAAGGACAGGGCTCCTCTCGCAACGGACGGGACTCGAACGCCCAGCGCCTCGGCGTGAAGCGCTTCGGCGGGGAGTGGGTCACGGGCGGCTCGATCCTGGTGAGGCAGCGCGGTACCCCTCTGAAGGCGGGAGCCCACGTCGGCCGCGCCAAGGACGACAGCCTCTTCGCGAAGGTCAGCGGCATCGTGACGTTCCACGACAAGGGTCAGATGGGACGCTTCATCAGCGTCACGCCCAGCGCCAGCCCTGCGGGGGGCTCCGGCGCCGCCGCCCGCACCCCGGGCGAGGCCGCCGCGCTCTCCGCGACCTCCGCGGCAGCCAAGTAGGCCCGCCGGCTCTCGCCGGCGGACCAGCTCCCGATGTTCCTCGACGAAGCGGTCATCGACGTCGCCGCAGGCGACGGCGGGAACGGGTGCGTCGCCTTCCGGCGGGAGAAGTTCGTCCCCCACGGCGGCCCTTCGGGCGGCGACGGCGGGGACGGCGGCTCGGTCTATCTCGAGGCCGACGAGAACCTCAACACCCTCTTCCCGTTCCGCTTCCAGCGTCGGTTCGCGGCTGGCCGAGGCGGGCACGGCATGGGCTCCAACTGCCACGGGAAGAAGGGCACCGACCTCACGATCCCCGTTCCGGTCGGCAGCGTCGTGGTCGACAAGGCGACCGGCGAGACGCTCGCCGACCTCACGGCGTCCGGCCAGCGCGTGCGGGTGGCCGCCGGGGGGCGGGGCGGCAAGGGGAACGCCCGCTTCGCGACCTCGACGAACCGCACGCCCCGCCGCGCCGAGCCCGGGACGGAGGGTGAGCGGCTCCAGCTCTCGATCGAGCTGAAGCTCCTCGCCGACGTGGCGATCGTCGGCCTTCCGAACGCCGGCAAGTCGACTCTCATCGCAGCCATCTCCGCGGCGCGCCCGAAGATCGCCGACTACCCGTTCACGACGCTCGTCCCGAACCTCGGCGTGGTGTCGTGGGACCGGTTCCGCACGTTCGTCGCGGCCGACGTGCCGGGGCTCATCGAAGGCGCGCACCTCGGGCACGGCCTCGGGATCCGTTTCCTCAAGCACGTCGAGCGTTCCCGTCTCCTCTGCCACCTGGTGGACGCCTCGTCGCTCCCCGAGGACGAGACCGGCGCCGCCGCCGAGGCGGAGCGCGTCGTGTCGCTGATCGAGCACGAGCTGGCTTCCTTCGACCCGGTGCTGGCGAAGCGCGAGCGGGTGCTCGTCGCCACGAAGAAGGAGATCGCGAACGACGCGCAGCTCGACGCGGTGAAGGCTGCGGCCAGGCGGCGCGGGCGCCGCTTCTACGCCATCTCCGCCGCCGCGCACGCCGGCCTCGGCCCGCTGGTGGCGCACCTCGGCCGGCGCCTCGCCGCGATTGCCGAGGAGGCCGCGCCCGTCGACGGAGGGCCATCGGCGCAGAGCCCGGACGCGTGAGCGCACCCGTGTCGCGCCTCGTCGGCCTGTACGGCGGCTCCTTCGACCCGATCCACCTCGGCCACCTCGCGACGGTGGAGGAGGCGGCGGACCGGCTGGGCCTCGACGAGGTCGTGCTGATTCCGGCGTTCGCCCCTCCGCACAAGCCGTCGGGGCCGGTCGCCTCGGCGTTCCATCGCTTCGCGATGGCGGCCCTCGCCATCGACGGCCGCGCCCGGCTCCGCCTCTCGGATTACGAGCTGGCGCGCGGCGGGACGACGTACACGATCGACACGCTGCGCCACTTCCAGGCGGTGGAGCCCGGAGCGCGGATCGTCCTCGTCGTCGGCTCGGACTCGCTCGCCACCTTCTCCACCTGGCGGTCGTGGCGGGAGATGGTGGCGGCCCATCCGATGGCGGTGCTGCACCGCGAGCCGTACGACTACGCGGCCCTGCTCCCGACCCTCCCCCCGGAGATCCGTGAGCGCCTGGCCCCCGAAGGCGCCACGCCGGCGGAGGGGCCTCCCGGCAAGTCGATCTACTGGGGAGGCAACCGCCCGGCTACAATCTCCTCGACGTGGGTGAGAAACGCAGTACGGGAAGGAAAGCCGCTGTGCGGAAGCGTCCCACCCGCAGTGGAAAGCTACCTCCTAAGGCACGGGCTCTACCGCCCCGGACCCCCAGCGCCGCCGACCTAGCGGATGTGAAGCTGGAAACCCGTCCGGCGGGTGAGTCGACGTCGCCGGGCAATGCCGCGGCGACGTCCAACAGACCCTCGCGTCCCGCTCGCGGTGCCCAGACCTTCCCCTCGGGTGCTGCCCACCCTGCGGTCTCTACCCCGGATCCGGCCGCGGAGCGCGCGGCACGGAAGGCGCGGGAGGATCAGGCGGCGGCGGAGCGGCTCGACCGGCAGGTTCGCCGCGGCGTCGAGGCGCTGGACGGAAAGAAGGCCGAGAAGCTCGTGGTCCTGGAGCTCTCCGGGATCACCTCCATGTCCGACTACTTCGTCCTCGCCTCGGCGACGAACGAACGGCAGGCGCAGGCGCTGTCGGACGCCGTCGAGGAGGCGATGCGGGGCGAAGGTCGCCGGCCGCTCTCGATCGAGGGGCATACCTCGGGCGCCTGGATCCTCCTCGACTACGGCGACGTGATCTTCCACGTGTTCCAGGAAGAGGCCCGCCGCTTCTACGCTCTCGAGCGCCTCTGGGGGGACGCCCCGGATGCGACCGCCCGGTTCCGGTAGAGAGCCCTCCAGGCAGGGTCTCCCGCGATGACGCCGAGACCGCTGTTCGCGACGCGGCACCGCGGCCTGTCCCAGCAGCTGACCCGTCTGGCGCGCGCCCTCGACTCCGACGCCACGGTGCTCCTCCTGGGCGCCCCCGGCACCGGCAAGGACCGGCTCGCCCGGCTCCTCCACGATCGCTCGCCTCGGGCGCGCGAGCCGTTCGTGCGGATCGACCTGGCGACCGTCGCCGACGACCTCTTCGAGAGCGAGCTCTTCGGGCACGAGCGGGGCGCCTTCACGGGGGCCGTCGCCGGAAAGCCCGGCCTCCTCGAAGGGGCCGGCGAGGGGACTCTCTACCTCGACCGGATCGACACCCTTTCGCTGCGTGCCCAGGGAAAGCTCCTGCGGCTGCTCGAGGAGCGCGTCGTCCGGCGTGTCGGCGGGACCCGCGCCGTTCCCCTGCGGGCCCGCTTCGTGGCGTCCGCCGCACCGGACCTGCCGCGCCGCGCGCGGACGGGAGAGTTCGCCGAGGACCTCTACTACCGGCTCGCGGTCGTGACCGTGCTGCTCCCGAGCCTGTCGGAGCGGCGTGGGGACCTGCTACCGGCCGCGCGCGCGATCCTGCGCGAGGAGGGGGCCCCGGCCCTCAGCCCCGCCGCCGCCGCCGCGCTCGCGAGCCACGGGTGGCGGGGCAACTTCCGGGAGCTCGAGAACGTGCTCCGGCGCGCGGCGTTCGAGGCCCTCCGCGTCGGCGCGGACGTGGTCCTGCCGGATCACCTGGGGCTCCTCTCGGCCGCAGATCCCCAGTCCCTCCTCCACGCCGCGTCCCGCTCGGGCTGGAGCGTCCGCCGCCTGACCGACGCCTACATCGAGCTCGTGCTCTCGGAGTGCGGGGGAAACGTCACCGAGGCTGCCGCCCGCCTCGGCATCGCCCGGAAGACCCTGTACGCCAGACGGCGGGTCGGCGGGCCGGCGGCGTGAGGATCCGTCTGCTCGTCGTCGGGAAGAGCGACGAGGCCGAGTACGCCCGCGGGGTGGAGCGCTACGTCGCACGGACGTCGCGGTTCGTCCCGACCGAAGTCGTCGTCGTGAGGGAGGAACGCCCGGGCCAGAAGCCCGAGCTGGGGAGGATCCGGGCAGCCGAGGCGAAGCGGATCCTCGCGGCGCTCGAGCCGCGTGACCTCCTCGTCCTCCTGGACGCGGGCGGTGAGGAGCCGACGAGCGAAGAGCTGGCGCGTCTCTTGCGGCGCTGGCTCGACGCGTCCCCTCGCAGCGTGACGTTCGTCGTCGGTGGCGCCTACGGACTGGATCCCGTCCTCCGGACGCGGGCCCATGCTATTCTTTCGCTTTCCCGGATGACGCTGCCGCACCAGCTGGCTCGGCTGGTGCTCGCCGAGCAGGTCTACCGGGCGATCGCGGCGCTGCGAGGGGTCGCGTATTCCAAGTGAGCGGAGTTCCCCGATGCCGACGAAAACTGCCGCGACGGCCAAGAGCCCGAAGACCAGTGCCGCCGACAGGCTGGAGAAGCTCAAGAAGCGGCTCCTCGAGAAGAGGGACGAGCTGGTGCAGGACCTCGCCAAGAACCGCGAGATCTCCGACGAGACGGTCGACGAGTCCGCCCAGGACATGGCCGATCGCGCGACCTCGGCCTACACCAAGGAGTTCGCGTACTCGCTCTCGGAGGCCGACCGCAAGACTCTCGTCCTGATCGACGAAGCGCTCAAGAGGATCGAAGCGGGGACCTACGGCATCTGCCTCCACAGCGGCGTGCCGATCGAGGAGAAGCGCCTGGACGCCGTCCCCTGGGCGCCGTACTGCCTCGAGGTCCAGGAGATGAAGGACAAGGGTCTCATCTAGGAGCCTGTCCAGCATGCCGTCGACCCGCGCCGCCTCGTGACGGCGCCCCCGGCTCCCCCGCGCGCCGGCTCCCGGCGCGGTGACCCTTTCGCGGCGCTGGCGCCCCTGCTCGCGGCGGTACGTAGCGCCCCGCTGCCGCCCGTCCTGTTCGTCTCCGGGGACGACGACTGGATGGTGCTCGAGGCGGCGAAGCGCGTGCGCGCGGCTTTCACCGAGGCCTTCCGGGAAGGCGAGGTGTCGGACGCGGGCACGGACGTGAAGGAGGCGATCGCGGACGCGGCGACGGTGGCGCTCTTCTCGACGAACCGCCTCGTCGTGCTCGACGGCACCGAGCTGTTCCGCGCCCGCAAGGTGACGGCCGAGGAGCTCGACGGGCTGCTGGACGAGGCCTCCGAGGCCGCCGAGGAAGGCCGCTCGCTCGACCGCCTCGCCCGGAAGGCGCTGGCGCTCGCGACGGCGGCGGGCATCGCCCTCGGGGACGATCCGGCGGATGCCGCGCGGCGCCTCTCGGGACGGGTCAAGCGCTCCGACCGGGCCGAGGAGCTGGCCGCGCTCCTGTCGCGCGCCAGCGACGGAGGGGACGCCCCGGAGGGAGGCGCCGAGCGCCTCCGCGACTACGTGGAGCGAAGCGTGGCCGGGGACAACGTCCTCCTCGTCCACGCGCTCGGCCCCGACGCCGAGCATGAAGGGACCCGCCTCCTGCGCCGGCGCGCGGTCGCGGCGGACCTGTCGGTGCCCGACGAGGAGTCGCGGCGGGCGCGCCTGGCGACTCTGGGGCTGGACCGCGCCCTGGAGCGCGGCGTCGCGGTCGACCCCGAGGTGTTCGAGACGCTCACCTACCGGGGCCGGCTCGACGCCCGGCCCTTCCTGTCGGAGCTGGACCGCCTGATCGACTCGGCGGCGGGCCCGCGCGTGACGGCGGAGATGGCGGCCCGTCTGATCGTCGACGAACGCAAGGAGTACGGCTCCGACTTCGTCGAGGCGTTCGCGGGGCGCCGTCTCGGTGACGCGCTCGGAATCCTGGAGCGCCTGCTCTCGGGCGGCGAGTTCACGGCGTTCCGGGCCTCCAGGGAGGAAGGCTCCTCGCGGAAGGGGCCGAAGGGCGACGCCGCGGTCTTCCCCCTTCTCGGGCTACTGGGCGGCGAGGTGCGCCGGATGCTCGCCCTGAAGGCCGCGATGGCCGAGCGCGGGCTTGCCGGGACGCCCCGGAGGGTCGACTACCGGGCGTTCGGCGACCGCGTGCTCCCGAATCTCAAGGCGCCCCGGGTCGGGTCCGCGCCGGTCCCGCTCGAAGGGCATCCGTTCCTCCTCTTCCGGTCCTTTCAGTCCTCCGCGGAGTGGAGCCTCCCGGAGCTGATCGACTGCCTGAAGGGACTCGAGGAGGTCGACCGCGGCGTCAAGAGCGGCGAGGGTTCGGGTCGTGAACGGCTCGAGACGTACGTCCTGTCCCGGCTCGCGCCCCGTGCGGCGCCGTCCGGATCGCGAGGAGGATCGAGATGAGAGTGCTCGTGACGGGCGGCGCCGGCTTTCTGGGGAGTCACCTGGTCGAGAGGCTGGCCGCCCGACCGGGGGTCGAGGTCTTCGTCCCGCGCTCCCGCGATTTCGACCTCACGACCGACGAGGGTGTCGAGCGGTGTCTCGACGCGGCCCGTCCCGAGCTGGTCGTCCACGCGGCGGCGAAGGTGGGCGGCATCGGCGCGAACCGTCTCTACCCGGGCACCTATTTCCGGGACAACGCCCTGATGGGGATCCTGCTGATCGAGTCGTGCCGGCGGCGCGCCGTCCCGAAGCTGGTCTGCCTCGGGACGATCTGCGCTTACCCGAAGCACACCCCCGTGCCGTTCCGCGAGGAGGATCTCTGGAGCGGGTACCCGGAGGAGACCAACGCCCCGTACGGCATCGCCAAGAAGAGCCTCCTGGTGATGCTGCAGGCTTACCGTCAGGAGTTCGGCTTCAACGGGGTCTACCTGCTGCCGGTGAACCTGTACGGTCCGCGCGACAACTTCGAGCCGGTCTCCAGCCACGTCATCCCGGCGATGATCCGCAAGTTCGTGGAGGCGAAGGAGTCCGGCGCCGGGAGCGTCGTCCTGTGGGGGGACGGCAGCCCGACCCGCGAGTTCCTCTACGTGGACGACGCGGCCGCCGGGATCCTGGCCGCGGCCGAGCGGTACGACGGCGCCGAGCCGGTCAACCTGGGGAGCGCCGACGAGCGGTCGATCCGCGACCTGGCCGAGCAGGTGAAGCGGCTCGTCGGGTTTCAGGGCCGGATCGAGTGGGACGTGAGCCAGCCGAACGGCCAGCCGCGCCGGAAGCTCGACACCTCGCGGGCCGAGGCCCTCTTCGGCTGGCGGTCCACGACCACGCTGGAATCGGGGCTGGAGCGGACGCTCGCCTGGTTCCTCGAGGCCCGGAGCGAGGGTCGGATCCCCTGATTCAATGGTGCATCTGCACCATATCGTGTATCGGCCTGGTCCAAACGGGGTCCGTCCGCGCTCGCCGGCCGTCGATTGAGACTCGATCGCGCTGGTGCGGAAATTGAATGGAATGCCTTCAGCAAACCCGTCATCTCCTCAGGAAACAGAAACGGCCGCCGAGCGGCGGACCCGGAACGAGACCGAGAGAAGAATTGGAGGCACCCATGGATCGTCGTAAGTTCGGAGCGGTCGTCGCGATCGCAGCGGCCAGCGTGATGGTGGCGAACGGCGCGTTCGCCGACGAGAAGAAGGCCGCCGAGAAGGCCAAGCCGGCCGCCGGCAAGGTCAAGTGCGCGGGCGCCAACTCCTGCAAGGGCACCGGCGCCTGCGGCGCCGCCGACGGCAGCCACGCCTGCGCGGGCAAGAACGAGTGCAAGGGCAAGGGCTGGACGCTCGTCGGCTCCGAGGCCGACTGCACCAAGGGCGGCGGCACGGTCGTCAAGGAAGCCCCGAAGGCCCCCGAGAAGAAGGGCTGAAACCTCCGATCCGCTGACGTAGAGTCCGAGAGGGGCTTTCGGGTCGTCACCCGGAGGCCCCTTTTCGTTTCCGGGCCCACTGGAGGCGCGATGTCCCGTCCGGCGTACCTCGGCCACGGCGTCGGTCTTCGCCGCGAGCACCACGACGAGGTCCTCCTCGACGCCGGGGCGACCGACTGGTTCGAGGTCATCAGCGAGAACTTCATGGCCGTGGGCGGACGTCCGCGGGCCATCTTGCACGCGGTGCGGCGGGAGCGGCCGGTCGTCCTCCACGGCGTCTCCCTCTCGATCGGCACCTCGGACCCGCTCGACGAGCGGTATCTGGCCGACCTCGCGGCGCTCGCCGCGGAGATCGAGCCGGCCTGGGTCTCGGACCACCTCTGCTGGACGGGAGTCGGTGGCAGGAATGCCCACGATCTCCTTCCGCTGCCGTACACGGAGGAGGCGCTCGCTCACGTGGTCGAACGCGTGGGCCGGGTGCAGGACCGGCTGAAGAGGCGGATCGCCCTCGAGAACGTCTCCAGCTACGTGGCGTACCGGATCTCCGAGATGCCCGAGTGGGAGTTCCTGGCCGAGGTCGCCCGGCGAGCCGACTGCGGGATCCTCCTCGACGTCAACAACGTCTACGTCAGCTCGGTGAACCACCGGTTCGACCCCCTGGAGTACCTCGCCGGCGTGCCGGTGGAGCGCGTCTGGCAGCTCCACCTGGCCGGTCACTCCACGGTCGGAGAGCTCCTCCTCGACACGCACGACCATCCGGTACCGGACCCCGTCTGGCGCCTCTACGACGAGGTCGTGCGCCGTTTCGGGGCGGTCTCGACGCTGGTCGAGTGGGACGACAAGCTGCCGAGCTACGCCGGTCTCCTCGACGAGCGCCGCCAGGCGGCCGAGCGCCAGGAGGCGATCCTGGGGTCGCGGGAGATCGAGGACGGGCGGCCCGTCGGTGTGGCGGTCGGCTCGTGACCGCGCCGGTGCCGCTGCGCCGCGTCCAGGAGGCCTTCTGGGACCTGATCGCGGCGCCCGAGGGGGTCCGGCCGGGCCTGACCTCGCTCGAGGCGGAGGGGGCGCTGGCGCCTTCCGACGTCGAGGCGTGGTTCCTGGGGGACGAGCGGGCGGACGCCCTCTCGCGCCTCGACATCTACGCGTCGATGTACTTCTACCGGCTGAAGGACGCGCTGGCGGAGGACTTCCCGAACCTCGTCGCCCATCTCGGCCACGATCGATGGCATGACCTCGTCACCGACTTCCTGCTGGCCCACCCGTCGACGCGGCCGTCGCTTCGCTGGGTCGGCGAGCCGCTGCCCGGCTACCTCGCGTCCCATCCGCTCTCCGGTCCCCATCCCTACGTCCCGGATCTCGCCGCGCTCGAGTGGGCGCGCAGCGACGTCTTCCAGCAGCTCGACGCTCCGCCCGTGGACCGGGCCGCGCTCGGGGCCGTCCCCCCCGAGGCGTGGGCGGACCTGACGCTCCTCCCGATCCCGGCGCTCCACGTGGTGCGCAGCCGGTGGAACGTGGCGGCGCTCTGGCGGCGGCTCGAGGACGGCGAGACGGTCGAGCCCGGCTCGGTCGAGGCCCGCGATCAGGCGATCCTCGTCTGGCGCCAGGAGCTGACGGCCCGGCACCGCTCCCTCGACGAGGACGAAGCGCGGGCGCTCGACGCGCTCGTCACCCGCCGGACGTTCGCCGAGGTGTGCGAGGCGATCGCCGGGGACGACGGTGACGTCGAGGCCGCGGCGGCCAGCGCCGCCGGCTTCCTGGGGAACTGGCTCGAGGAGGAGCTCGTGGCGGGCTTCGCGGCTCCGGGAATCTGAGCGGGCCGAACGCCTATCATTCGGCGGCCGTGACGACCGTCCCGCTCGACCGACGCGATCGCCGCTTCATCGTCCTCTGCCTCCTCGTGATCGTCGTGGGAGGCGCCGTCGGGTGGGCGGGCTTCTCCCGCGCCTTCCCCGAGGCCTCGATCGACTTCCGGGTGACGCGCGAGGACGCGATCGGCGTGGGGGCCGCGGCGCTGAAAGCGCGTGGCTTCGACCTCACCGGATTCCGGCCGCTCGTCGTCTTCGACCACGACGACGAGGCGAAGGTCTTCCTCGAGCGGACCCTCGGGCTCGCCAAGGCGAGCCCCCTCTTCGGGAAGACGGTGCCGGTGTGGCGCTGGTCGATCCGCTGGGTGCGCCCGCTCGACAAGACCGAGTTCCGGGCGTACGTCTCGCCGGGGGGCGATCTGATCGCCTTCCGCCGGGTGCTGCCCGAGAAGGAGCCGGCACCGGATCCGGGCGACGACGGCGCGCGCCGCCTGGCCGGGGAGGCGCTCGCGTCGACCCGCGGCCTCGCCGTCGACGCCCTGCGCTTCATCGACCTGACGACCGAGAAGCGGCCGGCCCGGGTCGATCGCACGTTCGTCTGGGAGTCGGAGAGCATCCGGTTCGGGGACGCCGCGCTGCGATACCTCGTCGAGCTGCAGGGGGACCGGGTGTCTCGCTCGTCCGTCTACCTGGAGGTCCCGGAACGGTGGCGGAAGGAGTACGACCTTCTCCGCTCCAAGAACGAGGCCGCGGGCGCCGTCGCGACGTTCGGGCTGATCCTGACCTTCGGCGCGATGCTGGTCGTCCTCTTCGAGCGGATCCGCCGCCGCGACGTGAAGTGGCGCTGGGCCGCCGGCTTCGGGATCGCCGGCGCGGCGCTGCAGCTCCTGTCGTCGCTGAACGAGCTGCCGCTCGCGCTCCACGATTACGTCACGTCGGAGTCGTGGGGGGGCTTCGTCGCCAAGCAGGTGCTGGTCGGCGTCGGCGGGGCGATCGCGCTGGGTCTGGTCCTGGTGCTGTTCGTGGGCTCGGGCGAGCCGCTCTATCGCGAGGCCTACCGCGAGAAGCCCGCGCTCGGGCTGATCCTGTCGCGCCAGGGCCTCCGCTCGAAGCGCTTCTTCCGGGGACTGCTCCTCGGCTACGCCCTCGTGGCCGCGTTCGTCGCCTACCAGGTCGTCTTCTACCTGGCCGCGGAGAGGCTCGGGGCGTGGGCCCCGGCCGACGTGCCGTACTCGAACCTGCTCGGGACGCGCTTCCCGTGGCTCGCGGTGCTCCTGATGGGATTCATGCCCGCCACGACCGAGGAGTTCTCCTCGCGGATGTTCTCGATCCCCTTCTTCCAGCGGTTCCTGCCGCGCTGGGCGGCGGTCGTGGTGCCGGCGTTCATCTGGGGCTTCGCGCACGCGGCGTACCCGAACCAGCCCTTCTTCATCCGGGGCGTGGAGGTGGGCCTCGCCGGCGTCGCGGTGGGGATCGTCCTCCTGAAGGTCGACCTCTTCCCGCTCCTGGTCTGGCACTTCACGATCGACGCCCTCTACACGTCTCTCCTCCTCCTGCGCTCCTCGAACGGCTACTTCGTCGTGTCCGGCACGCTCGCGGCCGGCAGCCTCCTGCTGCCGCTGGTGGCCTCGATCGCGCTCTACCTCCGGCACGGCGGCTTCCTCCCGGACGAGCCGCTCTCGAACGGCGCGGTCGGATCCGCGCCGGCTCCGGTCCCGGTGGCGAGCGCGGAGCCGGCGGACTTCCGGGCGCCGGCCCCTCTCGACCTCCGGCGTGTCGCCGCCCTCGGCCTCCTCGCCGTGGTCCTCCTCGCGACGTCCCGCTTCCTCCTGCCGCGCCCGGCGGCGCCCGAGGGCCCGGCCTTCCGGATCGACCGGAGCGCGGCCCGGCGGATGGCGGACGACTTCGTGAGGCTTTCGGGCGACGATCCGTCGCTCTATCTGGCGGTGCCCCGGGCCGGGACGGTCCTGCCGGCGCTCGAGGACGCCGCCGACACCGGGGCCGAGCTCGTGCCGTACCGCTGGTCCGACGCGGCGGAGCGCTGGCTGCTGGCTCACGGCGGAATCCCTCTCCTTTCCCGCTGGGCCGGGCCGATCCTCCCCGGCGCGGTCTGGCAGGTGCGCTACGTGAGACCGCTCGAGAAGCGCTCCTGGTGGGTCGTGCTGGACGGTGCGAACGGGCGCGTGCTGGGATTCAAGAGGACGGTGCCGGAGGAGGATCCCGGCGCGAGCCTCGACGACGCGGCGGCCCACGCGCTCGTCGAGACGGCGCTGCGCGGGCTGAGCCTCGACCCGTCCCGGCTCGCGCTGGTCTCGTCCAAGGCGGAGACGCGGAAGGCCCGGCGCGATCACCGGCTGGTCTTCGAGTCGGCGGGCGACGCCGTGGGCGAGGCACGCCGCCGCGTCGTCGTGGAGCTGGCGGGCGAGAAGCCCGTCCTCGTGGCGACCGCGCTGAAGATCCCCGAGGAGTGGGTGCGGGCGCGCGAGAAGTCGACGCCCGCCACCTACGTCGCGCTCGCCTGGAAGATCGCCGGGATCGGGTCCCTCGCCGGGCTCCTCGTGATGGAGCTCGTGAAGCTGGTCCGGCATCGCGAGGTGCCGTGGCGGCGTCTCCTGGGTCCCGCGGGGCTCCTGACCGTGCCGGCGGCGCTGAAGAACGTCGCCGCTCTCCCGCTCGTCCTCTCGGCCTATCCCGAGAGCGTGCCCGTCTCGCTCGGGATCTTCTCGGTCTCGGTCTCGATCGCGCTCCTCGTGGGACTCCTCGGCTCGTTCGCGTTCGCGCTGCTCGTCCTCGCGTTCGTGCACGCCGTGCGCCCGGACGCGCGGGGGGCGTTCCGGCGCGGCGCGACGTCCGGTCCGCGCGCTCTCCTGGCGGCCGGCCTGACCCTCCTCCTCCTCGTGGCGATCCGGGCCTTCGACGGCAGCCTCTCGGCCGCCTGGCCGCTCGAGTCGGGCGTGGGCCTCTTCCGGGTGCCCGAGGGGATCGAGACGCTCCTGCCGCTCGCGGACGTCCTGGATTCCGTGACGAGACGCCTCCTCCTCCTCGCCGGCGTGGCGTCCCTGGGCGCGCTGGCGCTCCGCGATCTCCTCCGTCCGCTCGCGAGCCGGATCGCCACGCCGCTCCTCCTGGTGGGTCTCTTCGTCCCGACCGGGGCGCGCAGCGCCGCCGACGTGCTGGTCGGCCCGCTCGGGTCGCTCCTCGGGGCCGTGGCTCTGATCGCGGCGCTGGCGGTGCTCCTCGGGGACGACCCGCGCGCTTACCTCTTCGCCGCGGTGTTCCTCGGGGCCGGCCGGGCCGCCCTGGAGCTCGTGGCCAGCGGCGTGACGCCGTGGGTCTGGAACGGCGTCGCGCTCCTGGTGGGGCTGGGCGCGCTCGTCGCCTGGAGAGGTCTCGACCGTCCCCGCGAGTCAGCCCGCTAGCGGGTCCGCGGGAGGCGCCGCCACTCCCACTCCTCGAGCCTCTCGGCGGCGCCCAGCCCGATCGCCCGGTGCAGATCGGTCAGGAGGCGCGCCGCTTCCGGGTCGTGGAGGGGCGCGGGCCCGAGGCGGTGCAGCACGGCCTCCGGGTGCTCGGGCGGCGTGAACGTCGCCCGGAGCGGCTCGACGGGAGAGAGCGGCTTGAAGAAGAGCTCGGGGCGGACGTCGGGCAGCGGCTCGAGGCGCGCCAGGACCGGTGCGCCCCGGTCCGTGCCGGGGCGCCGGCGCGAGGCGCGGTAGCGCTTCAGCGCGAGGAGCACCGCGTCGCGCGGGACACCGCGCAGGAGGAAGAGGACGAACGGGTCCTGGTCGATCTCGAGGAGGATCCGCGCGTGCACGGACGCGGCGTGCTCGCAGCGCCCGCCCGGGTCGCGGTCGCATTCCACCTGGAGCGCGGCGGCCTCCGGGAAGAGCGCCTGTCCCGCGTCCGCGAACGCCGCGTCGGTCTCTTCCGGGAGCCGGCCGGAGAGCAGGCTCGCCGCGAAGCTGGCTTTCTTGGCCATCGCGCGGAGCGCCTTCTCGACGGTGCGGGCCGGCAGCGGCTCGAGCGTGAGGCTGACCACAGCCGGCTCTCCCTCCGCCGACCGGATCACGCCGCGCGCCTCCGAGGGGAGGAGGTCCCACTTGAGGATCTGGCGGGCTCGCTTGGAGACGAGGACCTCCTCGGTCCAGCCGAGCGAACCGAGGAGCCCGAGCCACCGCTCGCCCCACCAGGTCGCGGGGCGCTTCACCGCCGGTACCGCCGGACGCGTCATCGCCCTTCCCCTTCCACGGCGTCGCGCGAGAGCGCCACGAGATGCGCCAGCTCGTCGTCGGTGAGGTTCGCGATCCACTCCTCGCCGGCGCCGACGATCGTCCTGGCGAGCGACTTCTTCTCCTCGATCATCTCGTCGATCCGCTCCTCGAGGGTCCCGCGGCAGACGAACTTGTGGACCTGGACGTGGCGCTGCTGGCCGAGGCGGTGGGCGCGGTCGGTCGCCTGGTCCTCGACCGCCGGGTTCCACCACCGGTCGAAGTGGAAGATGTGCGAGGCGCGGGTCAGGTTGAGCCCGCTGCCGCCCGCGCGGAGCGAGAGCACGAAGAACGGAGGCGCGTCCTCGTCCTCCTGGAAGCGGCGCACCATCTCGTCCCGGGCCTTGCGCGGGACGCCGCCGTGGAGGAACAGGACCTCGGTCCCGAAGCGCTCCTTCATCGACGAGACGAGGTGGTGCCCCATCTCGGCGAACTGCGTGAAGATGAGGGCCGGGTTCTTCTCGGCGAGCGTCTCCTCGAGCATCTCGAGAAGGCGCATCAGCTTGCCGGAACGGCCGTCCAGACGGCTCCCGTCGCCGAGGAAGTGGGCGGGGTGGTTGCAGATCTGCTTGAGGCGCAGGAGGAGCAGCAGCACCTTGGCCCGCCGGCTCCGTCCGCTGGCGCGCCCGATCCCGGAGAGGAGCGCCTTCGTGGTGGCGCGATAGAGGGTGGCCTGCTCGCGGGTGAGCCCGACCCATTCCTTGGTCTCGATCTTCTCGGGGAGGTCCGGCGCGATCGTCGGATCGCTCTTGCTGCGCCGCAGGAGGAACGGCGCGGTGATGCGTCGCAGGCGCTCGGCGGCCAGCTTGTCGCGATGCCGCTCGATCGGCACCGAGAACTCGGAGCGGAACGCCTCGTCGGTCCCGAGGAGCCCGGGGTGGAGGAAGTCGAAGATCGCCTTCAGCTCCGACAGACGGTTCTCGACCGGCGTGCCGGTCAGCGCGGCGCGCCGCCTCGCCTTGAAGGAGCGGACCGCCCGCGACTGAGCCGCGGCCGGGTTCTTGACGTTCTGGGCCTCGTCGAGCGCCACGTACTCCCACTCGACCGAGCCGAGGAGCGCCCGGTCCCGGTGCGCGAGCGCGTACGTCGTGACGAGGAGGTCGACCTCGGTGAGGAGCTCGTGGAGCGATTCGCCGCTGGCGCGGTCGGGCCCGTGGTGCACGGCCACGACGAGGGAGGGCGCGAACCGCGCGGCCTCCTTGCGCCAGCTCTCGGCCACGGACGTCGGGCAGACGAGGAGCGACGGGCGGAGCGACTCGCCCACCTCGCGGGCGTGGAGGAGCGTGGCGAGGAACTGGACCGTCTTCCCCAGGCCCATGTCGTCGGCGAGGCACGCCCCGAGACCGCGCGAGGTGAGAAAGCGGAGCCATCCGACGCCGCGGATCTGGTACGGGCGAAGGGTCCCGACCAGGCCGCTGGGCGTCTCCACGGCCAGGATCTCCTCGCGCACCGCCTCGGGCGAGAGGAGACCTCCCAGCCAGCCGTCCGCCTCGATCGACTCGATCGGATATCCCGTGGTCCCCGCGTCGAGCCCGCCGGCGAGCCTCAGGAAGTCGCCCAGCGTCGTGCGGCCGCCCGGTCTGCGGTCGAAGAGCTGGAGGGTCCGCTCGACGCTTCCGCGATCGAGGAGCACCCACTCGCCTCGAACGGAGACGAGCGGGATCTTCTTGGCGGCCAGCTCCTCGAACTCGGCGGGCGAGAGGACGGCGTCGCCGAGGCTGACCTTCCAGTCGAACTCGACGAGAGTCGCCAGGCCGAAGCGGGTGACCGCGAGCCCGGCCGGGGCGGCGGCACGAGCCTCGAGGCGCACGCCCACCCGGGTCAGGGTGCCGCCCGCCGGGAGGTAGACGGCGACACCGGATTCCGAGAGGAGCGGGGCCTCCTCGGTGAGGAAGCGGTGCGCCTCCTCGAGAGACAGCTCGGCCCCCACCGGGTGGCTCTCGGCGAGGCTCCGGGTCACGGAGGGGGAGATCGCCGCCGCCGCGCCGAGCCGCGCCAGGAGCGTCTCCTCCGGGTTCGAGAACGGACGGCCGAAAGAACGGGAGGCGGGTTCGGCGGCGCTCCAGATCTCGTCGGCGGGGAGCTGGTGCGATGGGTCGTCCGCCGGCTCGAGGTGGTACGCGAGGTGCCATTCGGGCGGGTCGGCGGCGGGCGCCGGTGGTGAGAGCCGGATCCCGAGGCGCAGCGCCCCCTCCGGAAGCGTCTCGAAGACCGGCTGGGTCCAGCCCGCGAGGCCCGCGCGCAGCTCTTCCGCCGTTCCGGCCTCGTCGGCGCCGACGTGCGGCACCGCGGCGTCGACCTGCGCGAGCGACGCCACGAGCC
>CAYLNK010000022.1:0-37758 GCA_964384675.1 uncultured Holophagales bacterium
GGGCCGCGCTGGCGCCCGTCGCCACCGGTCTCCTCGTCGCGGGGCTGGGCGCGGCCTTCCGCGCCCCCGGTGTGCTGTATGCCGACTCCGGAGAGCTCCTGACCGCGGTGGCTGTGAAGGGGATCGCACACCCGCCCGGCTTCCCGCTCTACCTCCTCCTCGGCGGCTGGTGGCTCGACCTGACCCGCTTCCTCGCCGTGACCGCGGCGTCGCGCCTGAACCTCTTCTCGGCCCTGTGCACCGGCGTCACGACCGCGCTGATCGTGCTGGCCGCCCGGCGGCTCCTGGCGCGGGTCGAGAGCCCGCTTCGCGTCCTGGAGCGGGACGGGGTCGCCGTGCTCTGCGGCCTGCTTTCGGGGCTCGGCCCGACCCTCTTCGACTTCTCGCTCGGGATCGAGGTGTACGCGCTCCACGCCGTCTTCCTCGCCGGAGCGATCGCGGCCGCGGCGGCCGCCGGCGCCGAGTCCGATCCGGCCCGGCGCGCGCGCCTGACCGTCGTGGCCGGGCTCTTTTGCGGGGGCGGACTCGCGGTCCACCACGCCACGATGGTCGTGTCGATGGGAGGCCTCGCGGTGCTGCTGTGGGGCCGCGAGCCGGGCCGGGCGCGGGTCCGCCGGATCGGCCTCTTCACGGCCGGCCTCTTCCCCGGGCTCGCGACGTACGTCGTGCTCCCGCTGCGCGCCGCCCGGCAGCCTCTCTTCAACTGGGGCGATCCGGACGACCTCGGCCGGTTCTGGAAGCACGTCTCGGCGTTCATCTACCAGGTCAACATCGAGTCGTCGCCGGGGGTCATCGCCGAGCACGCCGGACGCTTCCTGGACGCGTACCGTCAGGAGCTGACCGCCGTCGGGCTCCTCCTCGCGCTCCTCGGCCTCGTCACGAGCGCGCGGCGCGGGACGTTCACCGGGCTCGGCCTTCTGGCGCTCGTCGCGGGGGACGTCGCGTTCGCCGTGCGGTACGAGATCGCCGAGGACCAGGCCGCGTACTACATCCCGACGTTCCTCGCGAGCGCGCTCCTCGTGGGGCTCGGCGTGGCGTGGCTCGCCGCCCGGGCGGCCGGGCGCGGACGCCTCGTCGTGGCCGTCGCGCTGCTCGCGACCATGGTCTTCACGGGCCGGAACGCCACGGCGCGCTCCCGCGCCCGCGACGGCCGGGCGATCGAGTCCGCCGAAGGATTCCTCGCCTCGGTCCCGGAGGGCGGGCTCGTCCTGACGGCGGAATGGAATCTGTACGCGCCGGTCCTCGGCGTGCGGACGCTGGAAGGTGCCCGACCCGACGCCCTGGTGCTGGACGTCCTCCTGTTCCGCCGCGGCTGGTACCTCGACTCGTTCCGGATCCGCTACCCGGAACGGTATGCCGAGGTGAAGCACGCGCTCGACCCGTACCGGAAGAAGCTGGGCGACTGGGAGGAGGACCGGCCGTACGACGGGAACGAGCTGACCCGGCTGTACGACGACTTCGTGCGGCAGCTCGTCCTCGAGGCGTGGGGGCGTGGCGTTGCGCCGGTCTGGATCGGGACGCTGACCCAGGATCTTCTGCCGCGGGGCGCGGCGCTGGTACCCGCGGGGCTCGGCTACCGGATCCTGCCGTCGCAGGCGATGCTCTCGACGTACGTGGAGGACACGCCCCTGTCGTTCAAGGCGGCGCTCCGCTCCGGTCTTCCGAACGACTACGTCTTCGAGGACAAGATACGCCCGCTCTACGTCGGGATGCTCGCCCAGAGGGCGTTCTACGAGATGGCGTTCCGGAAGCTCGACCGGGCGGGACAGCTGCTCGGCGTGGCGAGGAACCTCGACCCGAAGAGCGCGGCGGTGCTCGAGGGGCTGGGCGACCTGCGCGTGGCCGAGGGGAAGCGCGAGGAGGCGCTCTCGCTCTACGCCGACGCGATGGCGGCGGGCGGAGACGGAAACCGGCTCGGGACCAAGACTCGCGATCTCCTCAAGCCGGCGCCCTGACCTGCAGCCGGAACCGGTCGAACGCCTCCCGGATCGGCGCGGGCACCACGCACGGCTTGCCGGCGGTCATGAAGAGGTGGTGGGTCTCCCCCTCGGCCGCGATCGAGCCGTCCGGAAGGAGCACCGTGTAGAGGAACGAGCAGCCGCGGCTCTTCATCTCGCCGAAGCGCGTCTGCACGGTCACCGTGTCGCCGTAGCGGGCGGAGCGCCGGAAGCGGGCGCGCAGGTCGACGACGGTGATGAGGATCCCCTCCTCCTCCATCCGCGCGTACGGATAGCCCGCGTGCTCGCAGTAGTCGGTGCGGCCCACCTCGAACCAGACCACGTAGTTGCCGTGGTAGACGACGCGCTGGCCGTCGGTCTCCGCGTACCTCACCTTGACCCGGGTCTCGACGACCGCAGTTCGGTTCAGCTCCATCTCCGTAGACTAACCGGCGCCGATGGAGAGCTTCATCACCCGGCTCCGGGGCCCCGGCTGGGGGCTCGGCCCTCTGCTCCTGACACGGCCTCGCGAGGTCGTGACGGTTCCCGCGGGCGAGCCGGAGCGGCTGGATGAGCTGCTCGGCTGGCTGGACGCCCTCGGCGCCAGCGGGGATCCCCACGACCTCGCGGCCGGGTTCCTGACGTACGAGGCCGGGGTCTTCCTGGAGGGCTCGGTGCGGCTCTTCCGCCCGCCCGAGCGCACCCCGCTCGCCGCCTTCGCGCGATACCGTCTCGACGAGCGGCAGCCGGTCTCGAGCGCACCCCCGGCGCCTCCCCGCCCGCTGGTGCCGCGGGGCGGCAGTCACGACGAGACGTCGTGGGCGAGCGCCGTCGAGGCGATCCGGGACGGGATCGCGCGCGGAGACGTCTACCAGGTCAACCTCACCCGGCGGACGACGTTCTCCGGCGACGCCTCGCCGCTCGAGCTGGCCGACCTGCTCTTCTCCGACAGCCCGGTGCCGTTCGCGGTCACCCTGGCGACGCCGGCGTACGCGGTCGTCTCGAACTCCCCGGAGCTGCTCCTCGACGTCGACCTCGCCTCGCGCCGCGTGGAGAGCCGCCCGATCAAGGGGACGATCGACCGGTCCGTTGAGGACGCGATCCCGCGGCTGGACGGCTCCGCGAAGGACGCCGCCGAGCACGTGATGATCGTCGACCTGATCCGGAACGACCTGGGGCGGGTCTCGGAGCCGGGGAGCGTCACGGTACCGCGGCTGAAGGGGCGGCTCCCGCTCCGGCACCTGCATCACCTGGAGTCGACGGTCGTCGGCACCCTCCGACGCGACGCCCTGCTGTCGGCCGTGCTCCGGGCGGCGCTTCCCGGCGGCTCGATCACCGGCGCCCCGAAGCGGGCCTCCCTCCGCTTCATCCACGACCTCGAGCCCGTCCCGCGCGGTCCGTACACGGGCGCCGCCGGCTACGTGCGCGGGGACGGACGGGCCGTACTGAACGTGGCGATCCGGACGGCGATCACGTACGGGAACGGGCTCGACTACCACGCCGGCGGCGGGATCGTCTGGGACTCCGAGCCCGGCGCCGAGTGGCGCGAGACCGAGACGAAGTCCCGCGAGCTGGCGGCGGCGCTGCGGGCGCTCGGCACTTCTGAATGAACCGTCATTCAGAGGCGTAGACTCGGGACGAGGTCCGCCATGCCGGCACCCGGCCCCATCCCGTACGACGCTCCCGTCGTCGAGCGAGGCGTCGGCCTCTTCGAGACGCTTCTCCTGATCGGACGGCACGCCGTCCTCTGGGACGCCCACGCGGCACGGCTCCTCGGCACGCTCGCCGGGCTCGAGCTGCCCGCGCCGGACGAGCCGACCCTGCTGCGGGCCGCCTCGGAGGCCGTCGCGAGGGCGGGGGAGGACGACCGGGAGCGGGCGCTCCGCCTCTCCTGGATCGCGGTCGGGGCGGACCTCGAGGAGCCGGCCTCCTGGCGGCTCGACGCCACCGTCCGGGCGATCCCGTCCGCCACGCTCCAGCGCCGCGCCGGCTCGGCCTGCGTGACCGTCCCGCCGGAGCTGCGGCGCGACACGCCGTCGGTCAAGTCGACCAGCTACTTCGCCGCCATCCTGGCGGGGCGCCGGGCCCGTCGCCGTGGGGGGGACGAGGGGCTCTTCACCGACGCCCGGGGGCGATACCTCGAGGGCGCTTCGACGGCTCTGGCCGTCTGGGGCGACCGGAGCCCCCGGCTGGCCGATGGAGCGGCGCTCCCGAGCGTGACGGCCGCAGCCTTCTTCGGGCCGACGCCGAAGAGGGGTCCGGTGGGCCGGGAGGACGTCCTCGAAGGGGCCTTCCTGCTCGGCTCCCTGACGAAGGCGGTGCCCGTCCTCTCCCTGGACGGGGAGCCGTGCGCGGTGCCGGAGCCGATGCGGGAGGCGCTCGACGCCTTCAACGCCAGGCTCCTCACTGAATCGCGGCTCATTCCGAGATAGACTCGGGGCGTGGCGAGAAAGAAAGCGGCCCCCAAGTCCTCCCCCGCAACCCACGACGTGCTCTTCACCGGGTTCCCCGGTTTCATCGGGGCGCGGCTGATCCCGCGGCTCCTGGAGCTGCGCCCCGACACGACGTTCCGCTGCCTGGTGCAGGAGAAGTTCCTCCCGGCGGCGCACGATTCCGTCGCGGCCCTGGCCGAGGCTCACCCGGGCACCGAAGGGCGAATCGAGCTGATCACCGGGGACATCACCCAGCCCGGGCTCGGCATCGGCGAGTCCGAGGCGAGGTCGCTCAAGAGGAAGCTGACCGGCGCCTACCACCTGGCCGCGGTCTACGACCTCGCGGTCGCCCGCGAGGTGGGGATGCGGATCAACGTCGAGGGGACCCGCAACGTGATCGAGTTCCTGGGCGACGCCGCGAAGCTGGCCCGCTTCGACTACGTCTCGACGGCGTACGTCTCCGGCACGGCCGTGGGCGTCTACCGGGAGACCGACCTCGACGTGGGCCAGCGGTTCAAGAACTACTACGAGGAGACGAAGTTCCTGGCCGAGGTCGCCGTCAAGGAGAGCAGCCTCGGCGATCGCGCCTCGATCTACCGTCCCGGCATCGTGGTGGGTGACTCGAAGACCGGCGTCACCGCGAAGTTCGACGGCCCGTACTTCTCGCTCAACGCGATCAAGGTCCTCCCGTCGCCCGGCGTCTTCATGAAGGTCGGCACCGGCGAGGCCCTGGTGAACCTGGTGCCGGTCGACTACGTGCTGGAGGCGATCGCCCAGCTCTCGGTCTGGGAGGGCGCGATCGGGAAGACGTACCACCTGACCGACCCCGACCCGTGCAGCGCCTTCGAGATCGAGGAGCTGTTCGCGCGGGCGCTCGGGAAGTCGTTCGTCTACCTGCCGGTGCCCCTCCCGATCGCCAAGCTCCTCTTCGCCCCCAAGCCCGTCCAGGACTACTTCCACATGCCGTCGCAGACGCTCGACTACTTCGACCACCCCGTGCGCTACGACGCGTCGATCGCCACCGAGGACCTCGCCTCCCTGGGCGTGGCCTGCCCGCGGTTCGACGAGTACGTCCAGAACCTCGTCGCGTTCTACCTGAAGAAGTCGGGCGAGATCACGCGCGGGGCGATGATCTGACCACGGCCATGCTCACGTCGCCGTTCCGCTACCCGACGCGGCCGATCCTGGAAGGCCAGGACCTCGACACCGGCCGCACGTTCGAGGCGATCCGCCCGTCGACCGGCGAGCCGTTCGCCACGGTCACCTGCGGCGGCAAGGCCGAGCTTGAGGCCGCCGTCGCCGTCGCCCGCAAGGCGTATCTCCACTGGTCGAAGACGCCGGTCCGGCTCCGCCAGAAGCTCTTCGCCCAGCTCCTGGAGCTGCTGCGGAAGGAGCACGAGGAGCTGGCCCGCCTCATCGCCACGGAGCAGGGGAAGCCGGTCGCCGAGGCGCGCTCGGTGGACCTCGTGCCCGCTGCCGACACGCTTCGCTACCTGTCGCGACGGACCGAGGAGCTGCTCGCTCCGCGCGACATCGAGTACGAGCAGATCCTCTTCGCCCACAAGCGGGCCAGCTTCCGCTTCGAGCCGCTCGGGGTGATCGGGGTCATCACGCCGTGGAATTTCCCCTTCGCGATCCCGATGGTGGAGGTGGCCGCCTGCCTCGCGGCCGGCAACACCGTGGTGCTGAAGCCGGCGTCGGCCACGGCGCTGACCGGGCTCGCCATCGGCGACCTGTACCGGCGCGCCGGGTTCCCGCCGGGCGTGGTCAACGTCATCCCGGCGGCGGGCGCGGACGTCGACGCCCTGGTCGACCACCCGGACGTCGCCAAGATCCTCTTCACCGGCTCGGTGGAGACGGGCTCCCGCGTGATGGGACGGGCCGCCGTGAACCTGACCGGAGTCGTCCTGGAGCTGGGCGGCAAGGACCCGGCGATCGTGGCGGAGGACGCGGACCTCGACCGTGCCGCGGCCGGGATCGTCTGGGGCGCCTTCATGAACTGCGGTCAGACGTGCGGCTCCGTCGAGCGCGTCTACGTGGTCGAGTCCGTGGCCGAGGAGCTGACCCGGAAGATCGTGGAGCGGGCCAAGTCGATCCGGATGGGCGACCCCCTGGGCGAAGGCTCGGACATGGGCCCGCTCACCACCGCGGGCCAGCGGGACCTCGTCGAGGCGCACGTGGCGGACGCGGTGGCGCGCGGCGCGCGGATCCTGGCGGGGGGCGAGCGTCCCGCCGCCAAGGGGTTCTGGTTCCCGCCCACGGTGCTCGACCGCGTCGACCGAGGGATGCGCGTGATGCGCGAGGAGACGTTCGGGCCGCTCCTCCCGATCGAGGTCGTCCCGTCGCTCGAGGTGGCCATCGAGCGTGCCAACGACTCGGAGTTCGGGCTCACCGCGTCTGGCTGGACGCGGTCACGGAAGACCGCCCGTCAGCTGGCCGAGGAGCTGCACGCCGGCACGGTCACCATCAACGACCACCTCTTCTCGTTCGGCGAGCCGACGGCGTCGTGGGGCGGGATCAAGAAGTCGGGCCTCGGCCGGAGCCACTCCGTCTACGGGCTGATGGAGCTGGTGAACATCAAGCACGTCAGCGTCGACATGGGGACGTCGAAGGCGATGCCGTGGTGGTACCCGTACGACCGGACGTTCCAGCGCTTCATCCGGCGCGCCTTCGGGACCCTCTACACGAACGACCCGCGCACCAAGGTGCCGGACGCGCTCGGGCTCCTCGGCAGCGGGCGGTTCTTCGGCTACGTCAAGGTCTCGGAGATCGCGACCAAGCTCGGCAAGATGTTCTGACCAACGCGCTACTCCGCGGTGAACCGCTGGAGCGTGACCGGCACGACCAGGTCGCCCGAGATCAGCGCGGCGATCCCGTCCCGCCTCTTCGTGCTCAGCGGCGGAGCGGCGTCCTCGGTCTCCACGATCGGACACGACCCGTTCGACGATTCGACCGCGAAGAAGATCGCGGCTCGCGGACCACCCGAGCGGACCACGGTGAAGGCGACGGTCGAGCCGGGCGTGACGGCCGGTGACGGGAAGTCGAAGGTGGCGGTGACGAAGCCGCTCGTCGGGATCGAGACGTTCGCCGTGGCGCTGCCGATCAGGGCGCCGTCGAAGGTGCCGGCGAGCGCGTTCAGCTGGATCACGTACTCGGAGGCCTGGTCCGACTGCAGGTAGAGCACCACCTGGGTGAGGTTCACGCCCGGGTACGCCGTCACGTAGAACGCGCGGTCGATCAGGTCACCCGTCGTCGCCTGCTGGCTGAGGGGACAGTCGTACAGCAGTGCGGCCGGAGCAGGCCCGTACACGAGGAGCGCGGCGGAGACGAGGAGCAGTCGGCCCAGGTGTCGCATCGGTCCCTCCCTCGAGAGGGCGCGAGGATATCGCGCGGAGGCCCTCTCTAGAATCCGTCCGTGGGCGCGCCTCCCGACCTCTCCATCTACCCCGACCAGCCCGGGATCTACCTCTACAAGGACGCGAAGGGGAAGATCCTCTACGTCGGCAAGGCCAGATCGGTGAGAAAGCGGCTCGCGTCGTACTTCTCCGCCGGGCCGAAGCACCCGAAGACCATCGCGCTCCTCGAGGAGTTCGTCACCATCGACACGGTCGTCGCCCGCACCGAGAGCGAGGCCCTGGCCCTCGAGAACGCGTTCATCAAGCGCCACAAGCCGCGGTACAACGTCCTCCTCCGCGACGACAAGACCTACCCGTACATCAAGGTGACCACCGGCGAGGAGTGGCCGCGGGCGCACGTCACGAGGCGCGTCCTGAAGGACGGGCATTCGTACTTCGGCCCGTTCCTGCCGGCCCGCACCTGCCGGGGCGCGATGCGCATGGTCACGCGCCTCTTCCAGATTCGCACCTGCCGCATCGAGATCGACGGCTCGCTTCCGCGCCCCTGCCTCTACTACGACATGCACGCCTGCCTCGGGCCGTGCGTCTCCGGCCTGACGACGAAGGCCGCGTACGGGGAGGCCGTGAACGACGTCCTCCTCTTCCTCTCCGGGAAGAACGAGGAGCTCGAGCCGCGCCTCCTCGGGAAGATGGAGCGGGCGGCGGAGGCCGAGAGCTTCGAGATGGCGGCCGCCTACCGGGACTGCCTGAGAACGGTGCGCGAGCTCGCCGAGAAGCAGCGGGTGCAGTCGCTCGCCGGCGAGGACGTGGACGTCTTCGGCGAGTTCCTGGACGGCCCCAACCTGGCCGTCGCCCTGCTGCTCGTGCGCGGCGGCGTCGTCCTGGACTCCCGCGAGTACTACTTCGAGGGGCTCGGGGACGTCGACCCGGAAGAGCTCTGGGTGTCGCTGCTGTCGCAGTACTACGACACGACGACCTTCCTCCCGCGTGAGGTCCACCTGCCGGTCGACCTGCCGGTCGAGGCGCTCGAGCCGGTCGAGACGTGGCTCTCGGAGAGGCGCGGCTCGGCGGTGACGATCCGGACGCCTCAGCGGGGCGCCGCCTTCGACCGGGTCAAGATCGCACGGGACAACGCGCGCCAGAACCACCTGCGCCGTTTCCGGAAGGCTCGGGAGGCGGGGGAGAAGGCGACCCTCGCGCTCGCCAAGGCGCTCGACCTGGACCGCCGGCCCGCCCGAATCGAGTGCTTCGACATCTCCCACTTCCAGGGTGCCGAGACGTACGCCTCGTGCGTCGTCTTCGTGGACGGCGAGCCGAAGAACGACGAGTACCGGGTGTTCAGGATCGACCGGCCGATACCGGACGACTTCGCGTCGATCGCCGAGGCGGTCGCCCGCCGCTATGCGCGCCTGCGTGACGAGAGCGGTCCGATGCCCGACCTCCTTCTGATCGATGGCGGCAAGGGGCAGCTCTCCGCCGCGCTGGGCGCCCTCGATCGTCTCGGGATCGAGCTTCCCGCCGCCGGGCTCGCCAAGCGGGAGGAGCAGGTGTTCGTGCCGGGCCGCTCGGCGCCGGTCGTCCTGGCCAGGAGGAACGCGGGCCTGAAGCTCCTGCAACGGGCTCGCGACGAGGCGCACCGCTTCGGGCTGAAGCACCATCGCCGGGCCCGCGGGAAGGCGGCCCTCACGAGCCCGCTCCTGGCGATCCCCGGGCTCGGACCAGGCCGCGTCCGGAAGCTCCTGACCGCGTTCGGGAACGGCGCGGCGGTGCTGGGCGCCACGGAGGACGCGTTGACCGTCGTGGTCGGCAAGGCGATGGCGGCCCGGATCGTGCGCCACAGGGGAACGCCTTCCTCCGTCGAAAACGGGTAGACTTTCGCCAGGATGTCGGACGAGAAGCCCTTCACGCCTGCCCTGACCGGCGGAACGCTGGATCGGACCCCGGTCACGGATCTGTTCCGGAACCTCTACGCCGAGCGGGCGACCGCCCAGGTTCTGATCGCGTTCCGGTCCGAGGAGAGGAACTTCTGGTTCGACCGCGGCCAGCTGGTGTCGGCGGCGTCGAACCGCGAGGCCCAGCAGGTAGGCGATCTCCTGCGCACGTTCGGCCTGGCAGACGACTCGGTACTCTTCTCCGCGTTCGAGCGGGCGCTGGCCGAGCCGGGGCGCGGTCTCGCCAAGGCCCTGGGGGAGACGGGCGCGGTGCCGGCCTACGTCGCCGATGCCTGCGTGAGGGCGCTCGCCGAGCGGATCCTCTTCGACACGTTCCAGTGGACCGGCGGAGCCTATACGATCACCCAGCTCGAGAAGGCGCCGGACCTTCCGGTCCGCTTCGACCGCTCGAATGCCAGCCTCATCCTGGAGGGGCTGCGCCGCCTCCCCAGCGATGCGCCGCAGCCCGGTGTCGCCACCGATCCGCGTTCGCGGCCGATGCTGTCACAGGACATCCTGCTCCGGTACCAGTCGGTCATCGTCACACCGGACGAGGCGGACGTCCTCGCGAAGTCGGACGGCACGCGACCCGCTTCGGAGGTGTGCGTCGATCTCCGCATCCTGTCCCGTCTCGCCGCGGTCGGGCTCCTGCAGCTGGTCCCGCCCGGTAAGGCGGCGGAGAAGAAGATCGCGCCCGAGGGGCTCACGAACCTGAACGTGGAGATCTCCGGGACGGCGCCGGCCCCGCGCGCCGCCGAGATGCTCGAGACCCAGGGGAACCTCATCCGGAACACGTATCGGCGGATCGACTGGGTGACGCTGTACGAGGTCCTCGGCGTGGCGCGAAACGCGTCCCTGGAAGAGGTCCAGCGCTCCGTGCACGAACGGGCGCGCGTCTTTCACCCGGACCACCACCTTCGCCCCTCCCTCGGCGGCCTGCGGGATGCCATGGAGGCGCTCTTCAAGAAGCTGCGACAGGCCGAGGCCGCCTTCCGGTCCGACGACCGGCGTGCCTCGTACGACACCCAGACTGCGAACGGTGCCGGGCAAGTGGTCACCACGCAGGTGGGCCCCACCCCCGAGGTCCAGATCCAGGTGGCTCGGGCCAACTACATGCGCGCCCGCACGCTGTTCGAGCAAGAGGACTACTACCCGGCGTACGAGATGGTCCGGCAGTCGGTGGAGTTCGATCCGGACCGCTCGGAGTACTGGGTCCTCCTGTCGCGGATCCAGCGCAAGAACCCGAAGTGGGTCCGCCAGTCCGCCGAGACGATGCGGCGGGCCACGGCCCGGCTGCCCGAGAACGTCGAGGTCTGGTTCGAGCTGTCCGAGGCGTGTCAGGCCGAGCGGAACGAGACGGAGCGGGTCAAGGCCCTCAGGGAGGTCCTCAAGCTCGATCCGGGCAACCGCCGGGCCCAGTCGGCGCTGGCCGAGATCGCCTCGATGAAGCCGGGGCGTTGACCCCGCAGACACTCCCCGCGCTCTTCGGGACGGCCCTCGGGCTGGCCGCGGGCGCCGGCCTCAATTCGTACGCCGTCCTCCTGGTCTTCGGGACCGCCGCCCAGGTCTTCCCCGACGAGTTCACCGGGCCGCTCGCCCGGCTCTTCGCCTCCGGCCCGGCCCTGACCGTCTTCGCGGTGATGTTCGGCCTGGAGTTCTTCGTCGACAAGATCCCGTTCCTCGACCACTTCTGGGACCTGCTGCACGCCGTGGTGCGCCCCGTTGCGGGGGCGGTGCTCGCCGTGGCGATCGTCTGGACGCCCCTCGACACCACGTTCATCGTGCTCGCGGGAGCCGGCGGGGCGTTCGTGGCGCTGGTGACGCACTTCGTGAAGAGCGCCACGCGGCTCACCTCGAACGCCCTCACCGCCGGGGTCGCCAACATCGCGCTGTCCCTGGCCGAGGACGTCCTGGCGTTCCTCCAGGCCCTGGTCGGCCTCTTCCTGCCGATCGTCTCGCTCCTGGTCGTCATCGCGATCGGAGGGCTCTTCCTCACCACCGTCCCGCGCATCGCGCGGTCGATCGACCTCCTCGGCAGGCGCCGGCGCCCCGTGCCGCCCGCCGCCGCGTGAGGAGACGGCCCGTCCCGACACCCTGAACATCGAGAGGACCCATGACCAGACGGACGCTTGCCCCGTTCTCGCTCGCTCTCGCCCTTTCCGCCGGTGTCGCGCCCGCGGCTCCACCGCGTGACGCCGAACGGAAGCAGGCGGCGCCCGTGCCGCGCTGGGTCGGATCGGCCACGCGGGTCGGGCCCCTCGACCCCGACCAACCGCTCGACCGGATGGTCTTGGTCCTTCAGCCGCGGGACCGCCCGGCCCTGGAGCGGTTCCTCTCGAGCCAGCAGGACCCGGCCTCGCCGGACCATCACCGGTGGCTGACACCGGAGCAGTTCGGCGCGCGGTTCGGCGCTCCGCAGGTCGAGGTCGACCGCGTCGTGGCCTGGCTCGGCACACAGGGATTCGCGGTCGAGGAGGCGACGGCGGGCCGGACGGCCATCGTCTTCTCGGGCCGGGTGAGCCAGGTGGAGCGCGCGTTCGGCACGCGCATGGCGCTCTTCGAGCGCAACGGTCGCCCGCACCTGGCCAACGAGCTACCCGCCTCGATCCCTCTCGCCGTGTCCGGTTCCGTGCGGGGGCTGCTGTCCCTGCACGACGTCCTCAAGCGCCCCTACTCACGGCGCCAGCCGGCCTACAACCTCTTCTCGAGCCGCTACCTGTCGCCGGCCGATTTCGCGACGATCTACAACCTCGCCGATCTCCACGCCGCCGGGATCGACGGCTCGGGACAGAAGATCGCGGTCCTGGGGCGCACCAACATCAAGCTCGACGACACCCGCTTCTTCCGCTCCTTCTTCGGGCTCCCGGCGAACGACCCCGTCGTCGTCTTGAACGGTCCCGATCCCGGGATCGACTCGTCGAGCGGCGAGGTCACCGAGGCGAACCTGGACGTTCAGTGGTCGGGAGCGGTCGCGCCGAAGGCGTCGATCCAGTTCATCGTCTCCAAGTCGACGGCGGTCGACGGGGTCGACCTGTCGGCGCTCTACGCGATCAACAACAACGTCGCCGGGATCATCAGCATGTCGTTCGGGCTGTGCGAGGCCGAGCTCGAGGTCGAGAACGATTTCTACCGGGACATCTGGGCTCAGGCCGCGGCTCAGGGGATCTCGGTGCTCGTCGCGTCCGGCGACACGGGCGCCGCGGGCTGTGACAGCCCCAGCGCGGCTTCCGGAACGGAGCCCGGCGTGAACGGGCTCTGCTCCACGCCGTACAGCACCTGCGTGGGCGGGACGGAGTTCGACGACGTCGGGAGCCCGTCGTCGTACTGGAACGCCACGAACGATCCCGTCACGCGACGGTCCGCGAAGGGGTACATCCCCGAGCTGCCGTGGAACGAGGCCCGCTCGCGCCGGATGCTCGGAGGGGGCGGTGGCGTGAGCCTCTACTATCCGCGCCCCGAGTGGCAGCGCGGGCCGGGTGTCGTGGACGACGGGAAGCGAGGCGTCCCCGACGTGTCGGTGGCCGCCGCGGAGCACACGCCCTATGCCGTGATCCAGGACTATCCCGGCACCGGGGCCTCCGATCCTCCTCCCGGGATGATCGGGGTCCTCGGGACGTCGGCCTCCACGCCGGCGTTGGCCGGCTTCACGGCTCTCCTGCTTCAGAAGGCCGGGGGGCGGCAAGGCAACCTGAACCCGACCCTGTACGCCCTCGGAGCCGCGCAGTACGGCGGCTCGGGCTCCTCGGTCTACCACGACATCACCACCGGGGACATCAGCGTTCCGGGCGTCACCGGTCCTTCAGCGGGGCCTGGCTACGATCGGGCGACGGGGCTCGGCTCCATCGACGGCAAGGCGCTCCTCGCGGCCTGGCCGGCCGCCCTTCCGCCGGCCCCCGCCGACGCCTCGCTCGACGTCTCGCCAGGCGCCTTCACCATCAAGGTGGGGGAGACGAAGACCGCGACGGTCGTCCTTCGCTCGCTCGTCGGACGCGACCTGGCGAACGACCCGAGGATCGGTACCGTCACGTCGAGCGGCGCGCCCTCGCTCCTGCCCGTCACGTTCACGCCGACCCGGCAGGACGATCTGACGCAGGCGACCGGCTTCCTTTCCGCCGGTGTCCCGGTGACGATGGCGATCCGTGCGCTCGCCGGAGCGTCGACGGGCGTCTACCCGATCGTCCTGACCGCAACCGTGGGTGAGGTCGTCCGCAAGGCCACGGTCTACGTGGCGGTCGGCTCGTCGAGCGTCCCGGCGGCGCCGGGCGCCGAGGTGCAGGTTCCCGTGGTGCTGGCGCTCCTCGGTGCCGGCGGGGCGCCGTACACGTCCGACCTCGTGGCCGTGAACCGCAGCACGAGCGATGCCACGGTGCAGCTCCGCTACGCCCCGGTGCCGGGAACGCCCGGCGCCGACGGACCGATCGTCGCGCGCTCGCTCCCGGCCGGACGCCAGCTCTACGTGGCCGACGCGATCGCCTACCTGAGGGCGGCGGGCTACGCCTTCCCGACCGACGGTACCGCGATCTACGGGACCCTGTTCGTCACGTTCGCCGGCGTCTCCGACGGGTCGCTCGTCTATGCCGGATCGCGCACCTCCACCCCGAATCCGAACACCGCGGTCGGCGGGGCGTTCGGCACGTTCTCGACGGCGCCGCTCTCCGGAACGGCCACCTCGAACGAGACGTTCCTCTACGGGCTGAAGGAGAACGGAGCGTTCCGCTCCAACCTCGCCGTCGTGCACAGCGCCGCCGGAGCGTCGTCGCTGAGCGGAGCCGGACCCATCGTGGTCGAGGTGCAGGTGTACGACGGCGACACCGGGCTCGCCGCGGGGAGTCCGACGGTGCTGACGCTCACGGCGGGGGAGTTCCGTCAGATCAACTCGGTCCTCACCGCGGCGCGAGCCGGTCTCTCGAACGGCTACGCGCGGCTCCGGCGCACGACCGGAACCGATCGCTTCATCGCGTATGCCGTCGTCAACGACGGTCCGGCGTCGGGAGGGAGCGGTACCTCGGACGGCAGCATCGTGGTGGCGGGTGGGAGCGAGGGGCTCGTCCCGATCGTCCTCGATCTGCCGGGCGGCACCCGCTATCGCACCGAGCTCGCGCTCACGAACCCCGGCGCGGCGCCCTCGACGGTCACGCTCACGTACACGCCGTCGACGGCGATCGCGGGAGCCTCCGGCGGCGGGACGGTCACGACGACGATTCCACAGGGCCGGCAAGTGCTCGCGCCCGACGCCATCGCCTACCTGCGTGGCCTGGGGCTCGCGATCCCGGACGACGGCACCCTGCAGGGCGGCACCCTCCTGGTGACCGGCGCCATCGCGCAGGGACGCACCTACAGCCCGAACCCCGACACCGCGGTGGGTGGAACGTACGGCGTGGCGTATCCCGCGCTCGACGCCGCGCGCCGCGCGAAGACGTCGGCATTCGTCTACGGCCTCCGCCAGGACGAGGACGTCCGGTCGAACCTGGCGATCGCCGACGCGCGGGTGGGGAACGTCGCCGCGGTCGAGTACACGATCGAGATCCACGACACCGACTCCGGCGCCAAGGAGCCCGCGCTCACGCTGACGCGGAGCCTGAAGGGCGGGGACTGGACGCAGGTCGACGGGATCCTGGCCCGGGCCGGCATCTCCCGGGGCTACGTCCGCGTCCGGCCGTCCAGCGGCAGCTCCGACTTCATCACCTACGGCGCGGTGAACGACGGGCCCGACCCGGGCACGCGCACGTCGGACGGCTCGTACCTCCCGATGGTCGTGCCCTGACCGTATAGTAGAAACCACGGACCTGACCCCTCGTCCTCAGGGGCGCGGAGGGGGTCACAGGGGGAACCCGGGGGCGGGTTCCCCCTGAACATGTCGTCGCGCGGTTCCGCGCCTTGGGAGCCTGAGCGCAGGCTCCTAAGGCTCGGGCCGGACGGTAAGCCGGATTCTGTCGCCGGTCGGCTCGCGCCTTCCGGCTGACGATCATTCCTCTAGGCCGGACCTTCCGGCCCGGCTCCAGCAGCCTACCCGGAGACGTCGGTCCGAAGACCGCGGCGGCGGGTCACCCCGTTCCGTCTCCCTATTTGGCCTTGCTCCGCGTGGGGTTTTGCCTGCCGACCCCGTTACCGGGGTTCGCGGTGCGCTCTTACCGCACCTTTTCACCCTTACCGGCCCGGGGGCCGGCGGTACGTTTTCTGTGCCACTTTCCTTCGGGTTACCCCGACCGGAATTTCTCCGGCACGCGACCCGCGGGAGTCCGGACTTTCCTCCCCGCCTCGGCTTGCGCCTCGGCGCGGCGATCGCCCGTCCGGCCCGAGCGCACGCAGGATAACCTACGTGGATGTCCCTCGTCCGCCCCCCCCGGCTCGTTCCCGGCGACGTGATCGGCGTCGCCGCGACCGGCGGACCGTCCGATCCAGATGCGCTGGAGCGTGGAATCGGCCGACTCGAGGCCTTCGGCTACCGGGTGAGGCTGGCGTCGAACGTCCGCTCGCGATCCGGGGTCCTGGGCCTCGCGGGATCCGACGCCGAGCGCGTGGCTGGCTACCTCGAGCTGGTCCGCGACCCCGAGGTGAAGGCGATCGTCTTCGCGCGCGGCGGTTACGGCACCGGCCGGCTCACTCCCCATCTCGACCCCGCGGAATTCCGCGCGAACCCGAAGATCCACTGCGGCTTCTCGGACGTCACGGTCCTCGCCGGCTTCCTCCTGACGCGCTGCGGGATCCCGTCGTTCCACGGACCGATGGCCGCCGCCGACCTGGCGCGCGACCCCGATCCGCTGGCCGATCGCTACTTCCCGTCGATGCTGGAAGGCCGCGGCCCGTCGACGCTGGAGCTTCCGGAGGCGGACGTGCTGGTGCCGGGACACGCCCAGGGACCGCTCGTCGGCGGGTGCCTCTCGATCCTCGCGGCGATGGTGGGGAGCCCCGAGGAGATCGACTACGAAGGGGCGCTCGTGTTCCTCGAAGACGTGGCGGAAGGGGCGTACCGGATCGACCGGATGCTCGGAACCCTCATCCGGGCCGGGCGATTCGATAGAATCTCCGGTATCTTGATCGGCTCTCTCTCGGGGATCACGTTCGGCGGGGGCGAGGACCCCGGGCGGCTGCGCGAGCTGCTCGTGGAGCGTCTGTCGCCGCTCGGTGTCCCGGTGGCCGCCGGGCTGCCCGCCGGCCATCGCGGGACGAACGTGACACTTCCCATCGGGGCCCGCTCGAGCTGGGATCCGGAGGCGCGCGTCCTTCGCTTCCAGGAGGAGATCGTCACGTGATTCGGGGGCTCGGCGAAGCGAAGGCGAGGTACGTGCGGGAGGGCGGGAGCGAAGAATGAAGGTCGTGCTGAAGTCCGGCGGCGGCTCGAGCGCGTTCGAGGACTACATCGCCCGCATCCCCGCGGGGGGCGTGATCTTCGACGAGGGCGAGGTCGGGACCGAGATGTACGTGATCCAGGCCGGCACCGTCGACATCTTCAAGCGGATGAAGGACGGCGAGCCGAAGAAGATCGCCCAGCTCGAGAAGGGCGACTTCTTCGGGGAGATGTCGATCCTGGAGGACGTGCCGCGCACCGCGCTCGCGAAGGCGAACTCCGACGTCGAGCTGGTGAGGATCAACCAGTCGACGTTCGACGAGATGCTCCGCCACAACGGGGAGATCGCGGTCCGGATGCTGCGGAAGCTCTCGCGCCGCCTCCGGGAGACGACGAAGATGATCGAGCAGCAGACCGGTGTGGCGCCGGTCCTCGAGGAGTCGTCCGACATCTTCTCGAAGGTCGCCGACCGGCACGAGATCTACCGCCTGATCCTCGATTCCAGCAACCAGGAGTTCTACCTGAACCGGGACGGGGAGACGACCGTCGGCCGGATCGACCCGGTCACCGGGATCCGCCCCGACGTCGACCTCACGGACCTCGACACCCAGCGCTCGGTGTCGCGGCGGCACGCGAAGATCGTCCACAGCGGCGGCGAGTTCAAGCTGATCGAGGAGATCGGCACGATGAACGGGACGTTCGTGAACGGGCGTCGCGTCGCCACCGGCACGCCCGTCGTCTGCAAGGACGGGGACCGGCTCCGCTTCGGTCTGGTCGACATGACGTTCCGCGTGACGCAAGGCTAGCTGATCGCACTGAAGACCCCCTCGGTCTCGCCCTTCGACCCTCTCGCGACCCTGCCGGGGATCGGCCCGACGCGGGGGGCGGAGCTGGCCGAGTCGGGGCTGACGCGAGTCCTCGACCTGCTGCTCCACCTGCCGTTCCGGTACGAGGACCGCACCAAGCTGCTGCCGATCGGGTCGCTCGTGGCCGACGGACCGCCCTCCACCGTGCGGGGCCAGGTGATCTCGGCGCGCCTCGTGCGGACGCGGCGCCCCGGTTTCACGATCTTCGAGTCGATCCTGGACGACGGCACCGGCACCCTGCGCCTCGTCTTCTTCAATCAGCCGTACCTGGCGCGCTGGCTCACCGCGGGAAAGACCGCGTTCGTCTACGGGACGCCGTCGATCGCGCCGCGCTACCGGCGCGGTCTGGTGATGGAGAACCCGCAGCTCGAGCTCGAGGAGGAAGGGGAGAGCCTCTCCGTCGGCCGGGTCGTGCCGATCTACCGGAAGCTCCCCGGCCTCACCCCGCGCCTGCGCCGCCGGCTCGTCGCCGGCCTCCTCGACTCCCTCGCCGACCGGCTGCCCGAGCGTCTCCCGGACGAGATGGTGGCGCGTCTCGCGCTGCCGCGGCTGGGCGCCGCCCTGCGTGAGGCCCACTTCCCGGGGAGCGGCGGCGGCCCGGCGGACCCATTACCGTGGGAGGAGCGGACGTCGCCGTACCTCCTGCGCCTCGTCTTCGAGGAGTTCCTGGAGTTCCAGCTCGGGCTCCAGGCGCGTCGCCGCGAGCGGATCGAGCGGACGGCCCCACGCCTCCTCGCGACCGACGAGATCCGGACCCGCCTCCGCGCCGTGCTGCCGTTCCCGCTGACCGGGGCGCAGAAGAGAGTCATCCGGGAGATCGGCGACGACTTCCGCTCCGGCAAGCCGATGTACCGGTTGCTGCAGGGGGACGTCGGGAGCGGCAAGACGATCGTCGCGGTGCTGTCGGCCGTCCTGGCGGCGGAGCTCGGCTACCAGACGGCGCTGATGGTGCCGACCGAGATCCTGGCGGAGCAGCACGCGTCCACGGTCTTCCGGCTCCTTTCGAAGACCGGCCTGAGGCCGGCGCTGCTGACGGGCCGCGTGAAGGGCAGGCCGCGCGCCGCCCTCCTCGACCAGCTGGCCGGCGGCCGGGTGAACGTCCTGATCGGCACCCACGCGCTCTTCTCCGATCCCGTCGCCTTCCACCGGCTGGGGCTGGTGGTGATCGACGAGCAGCACCGCTTCGGTGTGGCCCAGCGGGCCGCGCTGTCGTCGCAGGAGCTGCCGACGGGGGAGCGTCCGCACCTGCTGGTGATGTCGGCGACGCCGATCCCGCGCTCGCTCGCGCTGACGCTGTACGGCGACCTGGACGTGTCGACGCTCGACGAGCGCCCGCCGGGCCGGCAGCCGATCGAAACCCGGGTCGTGTCGGACGCGGAGCGGGCGTCGGTGTTCCGCGAGGTGGAGGCCGAGCTTTCGGCGGGCGGCCAGGCGTACGTCGTCGTGCCGCTCGTGGAGGAGTCCGACACCATCGAGGCGGCGGCCGTCGAGAAGCACGCCGAGGAGGTCCGCAAGCTCCTGCCCGGGCGCCGCGTGGGGGTCGTGCACGGCCGCGTGCCGGCGGAGGAGCGCGAGCGCGTGATGGGGGAGTTCGCCGCGGGGCGGCTCGACGTGCTGGCGGCGACGACGGTGATCGAGGTGGGCGTGGACGTCGCGAACGCGTCCTTCCTCGTGGTCGAGAACGCCGAGCGGTTCGGCCTGGCCCAGCTCCACCAGCTGCGCGGACGGGTGGGCCGCGGCAGGCGCCGGTCGCATTGCGTTCTCCTCCACGGGAAGAAGACGTCTCTCGAATCGCGCGAACGCCTCCTGGTGCTGGCGAAGACCGGGGACGGTTTCGTCGTGGCCGAGGAGGACCTGAAGCGGCGCGGGCCCGGCGACGCGCTCGGCACCCGGCAGAGCGGAGTCCCGCTCTTCAAGGTCGGCGATCTCTTCCGCGATCTGAAGTGGATGACCCGGGCCCGGGAGGAGGCGGCGCGGCTCCTGGCCGAGGGACGCAGCGGTCCGTTCGCCGAGCGGATCTTCTTCGAGAAGGACGTGCTCGCCTCGACCGACTGAGAGCCTGTGGCATCCTCGGGACGTGGAGATCGGCCTCAGGACGGACGGGAAGCTCGCGGCCTTGAAGGTCTCCGGCGACGTGGCGATGGCCGACACCGGCGCCCTCTCGAGCTACATCGGCGTGGCCCGCGAGAACGGGGCGGTGCGCTGCATCCTGGACCTGGCGGGCTGCTCGAGCCTGCCCACGACGATCCTGGCGCTCCTGATGCGGGAGGCTCAGAAGCTGGCCGACGCCGGGGGCGTGCTGGTCCTGTCCGGCGTCGGAGAGCAGAACCCGTTCCTGGCGCAGGCGGTGACCTCCGGGAAGTTCCCGCACTACCGCACCGTTGAGCAGGCGTGGGAGGCGGAGGCCCTGAGGGCGGTCGAGGGCGACGTGCCCACGGCCGATTGACGCTCCGGGACCCCTCACATAGCATCCGTCTCTTCGCGCGTCCGCGCGCAGGAAAGCCATCTTGAGCCCAGACAAGCTCCCCCAAATCGCCCTCGATGTGGCGGTCCTGCTGTTCGCCGTCTCGTTCCACGAGTCCGCCCACGGCTGGGTGGCGCTCAAGTGCGGCGACACGACCGCCCGCGACCTCGGCCGGATCACGATGAACCCGCTCCGGCACATCGACCCGGTCGGCAGCATCCTCCTGCCGGTGCTCCTCGCCATCGCGGGCGCGCCGGTGTTCGGCTGGGCGCGTCCGGTACCGATCTCGCTCCGGGGGGTCCCGAACCCTCGGCGCGCCAACCTCCTCATCTCGGCCGCGGGTCCTCTCTCGAACCTGCTCCTGACGGTCTGCTTCGCCGTGGCGGTCTTCCTGATCCACCCCTACGTGCCGCCGAACGACCGGACCGGCACGCTCTTCGTGCTCCAGCGCTTCGCCCTGGTCTCGGTGGTCATCAACTTCATGCTCGCGGTGTTCAACCTGCTCCCGATCCCGCCGCTGGACGGCTTCGGCGTGCTCGAGAGCCTGATGCCGGCCCGGTTCATCCCCGTCGCGATCTGGCTCCGCCGCTACGGCATCGTCATCTTCTTCGTGATGATCTTCACGGGCGCCGCGAACGCCATCCTGGGGCCCGCGCAGACGCTGATCATCAACCTGCTCGTCGGAGGGCTCTCATGACCGACTCGACCCCGTCCCCCGCCAGGAAGATCGTCCTCTCCGGCCTCCGGCCGACGGGACGGGTCCACCTCGGCAACTACTGGGGGGCGGTGAAGAACTGGGTCGACCTGCAGGAGTCGTACGACTGCCGCTACTTCGTCGCCGACCTCCACGCGCTGACGACCGACTACGCCGATACGTCGTCGGTGAGGCAGTCGACGCTCGAGGCGGTGTCCGACTGGCTCTCGGTCGGTCTCGACCCGGAGAAGTCCGTGATCTACGTGCAGTCGCGCGTGCCCCAGGCCGCCGAGCTGGCGCTCGTCCTGGGGATGATCACGCCGCTCGGCTGGCTGGAGCGCGTGCCGACGTACAAGGAGCAGCAGGAGCAGCTCCGCGACCGCGACCTCGCGACCTTCGGGTTCCTCGGCTATCCCGTGCTGATGACGGCCGACATCGCGCTCCACCTGGCGCACTTCGTCCCGGTGGGGAAGGACCAGGAGAGCCACCTCGAGATCTGCCGCGAGATCGTGCGCCGCTTCAACGGCCTCTACGGCGACGTGTTCCCCGAGCCCCAGGCGCTCTTCACGGCGACGCCGAAGGTGCCGGGCCTCGACGCCCGGAAGATGTCCAAGAGCTACAACAACACGATCGCGCTCTCCGACTCCGCCGCCGAGGTCACCACCAAGGTGATGTCGATGGTGACCGACCCGAAGCGCGCGCGGCGCGCCGACCCGGGCGACCCCGACACGTGCAACCTCTTCCCGTTCCACCAGCTCTACTCGCCGAAGGACGAGGTCGCCGCCGTGGACGCCGAGTGCCGCACGGCCGCACGCGGCTGCGTCGACTGCAAGAAGCACCTGATCCGGAACATGAACGCGGCGCTCGATCCCGTGAGGGAGAAGCGCGCCGCGCTGACGCCGGCGCTCGTCCGCGACGTCCTGGAGACCGGCAACGCGCGCGCCCGCGCGCTCGCCACGGAGACGATGGAGAAGGTCTCCGGCGCGATGAGCCTCCTCTGATGACCGAGGGCGTCCGGATCCCGGTCCCGGCGGGCCTCGAGTCCCTGCAGCCGTACCCGGTGAGGCTGCCGCAGTTCGAGGGACCGCTCGACCTGCTGCTGCACCTGATCCGGAAGAACGACCTCGACATCCGCAACCTCGAGGTGTTCCAGATCTGCCGGCAGTACCACGAGTACCTGATGCTGATGGTGGAGCTCGACCTCGAGGTGGCCGGCGAGTTCCTCTACGTCGAGTCGCTCCTGGTGCAGATCAAGTCGGCGCTGGTGCTGCCGCGCCCGGTGACCGAGGACGGACGGCCCGTGGAGGACCCGCGCGAGGAGCTGGTCCGGCGGCTCCTCGAGTACCGGCGCTACAAGGCCGCCGCCGAGGCCCTCCACGAGAAGGAGATGGTGCGGCTCGGCCTCTGGTCGCGTCCGCCCACACCGGTCGAGACGCCCGAGGGCGAGGCCGAGGAGACCGACCTCTCCGAGGTGTCGCTCTTCGACCTCCTCACGTTCTTCAAGGGCACCCTGGACCGGTACCGCGCCGCGCATCCCCCGGCGATGGAGATCGCGCACGCGAGGTACTCGATCAAGACGAAGATGGAGGACATGGTGGGTCGGGTGCGCGAAGGGTCCGGACCGGTGCCGCTGGTCGAGGTGTTCCGCTCGCTCTCCGGGCGGGCCGAGGCGATCGCGGTCTTCCTGGCGGTCCTCGAGCTCCTCCGCCTCGGCTTCGTGCGGGCGCTCCAGTCCGAGGAGTTCGGGGAGATCTACCTGGAAGGGACGGGCACGGAGATGTCGCTCGCGAACTACGAAGAGGCTTACAAGTAGATGACGGACGAGGTGGAGAAGCCGGAGAGCCCCGCGGCGCCGGAGCCCGACGAGACGATGCCGGAGCGCGACCAGACGTCGCCGGTGCCGGAGGAGACCTCACCCGAGCCCTCGCCTGCCCCCGAGCCAGAGGTCGCCTCCGGTCCCGTCGTCGCCACGCCCGACGCCGTCGCGGCGATCGAAGCACTTCTCTACGCCTCCGGCAAGCCGGCGCCGATCGACAAGCTGGCGGAGGCCGCGGAGCTGGACGTCGAGATGGCCGAGGCCGCCGTGGTCGCGCTCGAGGCGATCGTCAACGTGGAGGGGCGCGGCATCCGGCTCGAGCGTGTGGGAGGCGGGATCCGGATCGTCTCGCGTATCGAGTACGACTATCCGATCCGCCGGCTGCTGGGCCTGGACGGCAAGACGAAGCTGACGATCGCCGCTCTCGAGACGCTCTCGATCATCGCGTACCGCCAGCCGGTCACCGCCCCCGAGATCGCCGAGCTGCGCGGCGTCAACTCCGCGTCCTCGGTGCGGACGCTCCTCGACCGGAAGCTGATCACGACGGCCGGCCGCAAGGAGGTCGTCGGGATGCCGTTCCTCTACAAGACGACCAAGGAATTCCTCGTCCACTTCGGCCTCTCCGACCTGAAGGAGCTGCCGAAGCCGGAGGAGCTCGAGGCGCTGTACGGCATCGAGACGCCGCCGCCGCCCGAGCCCGCTCAGACCGAGCTTTTCCCCTCGGACGAGCCGGCCGCCTCGGAGGAGCTTCCCGGATCTTCAGACGAGGCTCACGTCTCCACCGGGCCCGCTCCCGCCGACCCCGTCGACGAGCCGGTCGCCGGGGAGCGCGCGGAGCAGGCGACGCCGGCCGCCGAGCCGACGGAAAGCGAGGGCTGATGGGCGCCGAGCGACTCCAGAAGATCCTCTCCGCGGCCGGTGTGGCGTCGCGACGCGCCGCCGAGGAGGTCATCCTCGAGGGGAGGGTGACGGTCAACGGCCAGCGGGTCACCGAGCTCGGCGCGAAGGCCGACCTCCAGAAGGACCACGTCAAGGTGGACGGCAAGCTGATCCGCGTGCCGACCACGCACCGCTACATCCTGATGAACAAGCCGAAAGGGCTCATCACGACGAAGGACGACCCGGACCGCCGTCCCACGGTGTTCGGGCTCCTCCAGGGGCGCGTCGGCGAGCACGTCGTCCCGGTGGGTCGGCTCGACCTGGACTCCGAGGGTCTCCTCATCCTGACCGACGACGGCGCGCTGGTGCAGAAGCTGACGCACCCGTCGGGCGGCTGCCGGAAGGAGTACGAGGTCAAGGTCTCGGGCATCCCGACGCCGGAGAAGCTCGAGAAGCTGGCGCGCGGCGTCGTGCTGGACGAGGGCGTGCGCACCGCGCCGGCGGCGCTCGAGCTGATCAAGGTGACCCCGGAACGGAACGGAGCGGGCGGGAACGCCTGGGTCCGGGTGATCCTGGGCGAGGGACGCTCGCGCCAGATCCGGAAGATGCTCGCGTCGGTGGGGCACCCGGTCTCGAAGCTGCGCCGGGTTGCGATCGGCCCGGTTCGCGACAAGCACCTCAAGCCGGGCGGGTTCCGCGACCTGACCGACGCCGAGGTGAAGGCCCTCTACGCGATCCCGGCGGCCGTGCGCGGCGCCGCCGTGGTGCGACCCCGGAGGCCCGTCGCGCCCGCCCCCTCCCCCCGGAAGCGAGGTGCGCATGGCCCCCGGTCGTAAGGTCTCCCCCCGCCCCTGCGTCCAGGACCTCGCCCCGTACGTGCCCGGTCGCCCGATCGAGGAAGTCGAGGCCGAGTACGGGATCACCGGGGCCGTGAAGCTCGCCTCGAACGAGAACCCGCTCGGGCCGTCGCCCAAGGCCGTGGCCGCGGCTCGCGAGGCGCTCCCCGAGGTGCATCGCTACCCGGACGGCTCCGCGACCGCGCTGCGGCGCGCTCTGGCCACCCGGTTCTCGGTGACCGCCGACCAGGTGATCCTGGGGGCTGGAGCCTCGGAGCTGATCGACATCACGGTGCGGACCTTCGTCGACCCCGGCCAGGAGGTCGTCGTCCCGCACGGCGTCTTCCGGATGTTCCCGGTGGCGGTCGGACGGTCCGGGGGGACCGTGATCACGGTCCCGGCCCGTCCCGACCTGAAGCCCGACCTGCCCGCCATACGCCGGCGGATCGGGCAGCAGACGCAGATCGTGGCGCTGCCGAACCCGAACAACCCCACCGGCGCCTACGTCACGCGCGACGAGCTGGCCGCGTACTTCGACGGTCTCCCGACCCACGTCCTGACGATCCTCGACGAGGCGTACTTCGAGTTCGCGGACGGCGTGGTCGCCGACTACCCGAACGGGCTCGAGTTCCTGGCGGAGGGGCAGCAGGTGCTGGTTCTCCGGACGTTCTCGAAGATCGCCGGGCTCGCCGGCCTCCGGATCGGCTACGGCTTCTCGACCGAGGAGATCGCCGGGGCGATGCACAAGGTGCGCGAGCCGTTCAACACGTCGGTGATCGCTCAGGCCGCGGCGCTCGCGGCGCTGGACGACGACGAGCACGTGCGGAAGGTGAAGGCGCTGGTCCTTTCGGAGCGGGCGTTCGTGGAGACGGAGCTGCGCCGGCGTGCGATCGTCTTTTACCCGTCGATCGCGAACTTCCTCCTGGTCGAGCTGTCGGCCCCGTTCGGTCCGGTGGAACCGGAGTTCGCGCGGCGGGGTGTGATCGTCCGGCCGATGGGCGGATGGGGATTCCCGAACGCGTTCCGGGTCTCCATCGGGACGCACCCCGAGAACCAGCGCTTCCTCGCCGTCCTCGACGAGGTGCTCGCGGCCCTGCCGCACCTGGCGCCGATCCCGGCATGACGCCGACCGTCGTCGCCATCGACGGACCGTCGGGCGTCGGGAAGTCGACGGTGGGGAAGCTCCTCGCCCGTCGCCTCGGCCTGCCGTACCTGGACACCGGCGCGATGTACCGCGCGGTCGGGCTCGCCGCGCGCCGGCGCGGCGTGACGCTCCCGATCGCCGATGCCGAGGCCGATGCCGTGGTGGCCATCGCCGACGCCGCCGACGTCCGGGTGACCGGCAGCGCGGAGGACGCGCGCGTCTCGCTCGACGGCGAGGACGTCTCCGACGCGATTCGCACCCCCGAGGCGTCGCGCTACGCGTCGGCGGTCTCGGCGATCCCGGGCGTGCGCCGCCGGCTGGCCGGGATGCAGCGCGAGCTGGCGCTGGCGGGCGGCGGCGTGCTCGAGGGTCGCGACATCGCCACCAAGGTCGTCCCGGAAACGCCGCACCGCTTCTTCCTGGACGCGCGGCCCGAGGTGAGGGCCCGGCGGCGGTTCGACGAGCTGGCGCGGAAGGGGACGCCGCAACCCCTCCCGGACGTGCTGCGGGAGATGGCCGCCCGCGACGAGGCGGACTCCACCCGGGCGGATTCGCCCCTGGTCTGTGACGAACGGTACGTCCCGGTCGACACGTCCGAGCTGTCGATCGACGAGGTGGTCGATCGGATCCTCGGTCAGGTTGACCCTACCCGCGCGCGCCGTTAACATAAGAGGTTCGGGTCACCCCACCGAAGGGTGTTCGAGGGTGAGCCCGCGAGGAGGAGCGTCTTGATGTCACTGGAGGGTGTGAAGAGAACGGGCGGGCAGAAGCCCGAAGAGGCCGAGAACGGCGAGTTCGCCCGACTCCTGGCAGAGAGCGAGCGCTCTCTGAAAGAGGGTGAGCTGATCCGTGGCCGCATCCTCCAGGTCACGAACGACGAAGTCATCGTCGACATCGGTTACAAGTCCGAAGGGATGATCCCGCGGCACGAGTTCCCGCACGACTTCCCCCCGGTCCCCGGACAGGACGTCGAGGCGATCCTCGAGCGCACCGAGGATCAGTCCGGCTACGTCGTCCTCTCCTTCGAGAAGGCCCGGCGCTCCAAGGCGTGGGACACCGTGGAGGTGGCGTTCAACAACGGCACCCCGGTCCACGGGCGCGTGCTGGAGCGCGTCAAGGGCGGCCTCTCGGTCGACATCGGCGTCCGCGCCTTTCTCCCCGGCTCCATCGCCGACACGCGCCCCCTGAAGAACCTCGACGTGCTCCGCGGACGCGAGCTCGACTTCAAGGTCGTGGGCTTCGACAAGAAGCGGGGGAACATCGTCCTCTCGCGCAAGGCCATCCTCGAGGAGCTGGCCGAGGTCAAGAAGAAGGAAGCCGGCGAGGCCCTCGCCAGCGGGCGTCCCGTCCGCGGCGTGGTGAAGAACCTCACCGAGTACGGCGCCTTCATCGACCTGGGCGGCATCGACGGTCTCCTGCACGTCACCGACATGTCGTGGGGCCGCCTGGCCCACCCCTCCGAGGCCGTGCAGGCCGGGCAGGAGGTCGAGGTCAAGGTCCTGAAGATGGATCCCGAGAGCGGGCGCATCTCTCTGGGGATGAAGCAGCTCAAGCCCGACCCGTGGCACGAACTGCCGGCCCACTACCCGGTCGGCGCGCGGGTGCGCGGCAAGGTCGTCTCCCTGACCGACTACGGCGCCTTCGTCGAGCTCGAGGAGGGCGTCGAGGGGCTCATCCACGTCAGCGAGATGTCCTGGACGAAGAAGGTCAAGAACCCGTCGAAGCTCCTGAACGTGGGCGACATCGTCGAGGCGGTCATCGCCGACGTCAACACCGAGACGCGGCGCCTGTCGCTCTCGATGCGCGCCACCGAGCCGAACCCGTGGGAGCAGCTCGCCGAGAAGTACCGCGTCGGCGACCGCATCCAGGGCACCGTCCGCAACCTGACCGACTTCGGCGCCTTCGTCGAGATCGAGGAGGGGATCGACGGCCTCGTGCACGTCTCCGACATGTCGTGGGGGCGTCGGGTCCGCCATCCGTCCGAGGTGCTCAAGAAGGGCGACCAGATCCAGGCCGTCCTCACCGCCATCGACGTCGAGAACCGGCGCATCAGCCTCTCGATCAAGGAATTCCGTCCCAACGAGTGGGAGGAGTTCGGCCGCATCCACCACGTGGGTGACGTGGTGACCGGCCAGGTGGCCAAGGTCGCCGACTTCGGCGTCTTCGTGCGGCTGCCCGAGGGGCTGGAAGGCCTCATGCACGTCTCCGAGACCGACCTTCCGCGTGGGGCTCGTCTCTCCGACCACTACCACGAGGGCGACGCCATCCGGGTGAAGATCCTGCGGATCGAGCCCGACGAGCAGCGGATCGGCCTTTCCTCGCGGGACATCCCCGAGGAGGACGAGGCTGAGGCTCCGGCCGACGTCCCCGCCCCCGAGGAGCAGGCGGAGTAGCGGTCCCCGAGGCACGCGAAAGACGCGGCATGAGGCGGTCCACCGTCCCTCGGGGATTCGCCGGCCTCGGCCGCCCGGTCGTCTCGTTTCACGTCATCGGGACCTTCCCCCTCTCGCCGTCCGCGGCCCGAGAGGGGGAAGGTTCCTCCGCTTCCGGCTCGTCGATCGCGGGGCGCCTCGTGTCCGGCGCCCCACTGGGGGGGGGATGGAACGCGTACTTCCTGTGGTGAGCGAGAAGACCACGACCAAGGCAGACCTCGTCGAGGAGGTCGCGCGCGCCACGCAGCTGACGAAGAAGCAGGCCGAGTCGGTGGTGGAGTCGGTGTTCGACGGGATCGTCGGCTCGCTCCGGAGCGGCCAGAAGATCGAGCTGCGCGGCTTCGGGAGCTTCAAGCTCCGGCAACGCGGCGCCCGCGTCGCGCGGAACCCGAAGAAGAGCGGCGTGAGGGTCGTGGTGCCGCCGAAGCGGGTGCCGTACTTCAAGGCCGGAAAGAAGCTCAAGGAGCTGATCAACCCGGGCGAGGCGGCGGCTGCCGGGGTGGCGGTCCTCGCGGCACGCCCGGCCGGGGGCGAATGAGAGGATCGACGTGGAAGTGATGTTCACCCCGTGGCGCTCGGCCTACATGGCCGGCGGCGGGGTCGATCCCAAGCTCGGCTGCCTCCTCTGTCAGCTGCACCGTCTCTCCGATGCCGACGCGCTGATCGTGCACCGCGGGCCGACCTGCTACGTCCTGCTGAACCGCTATCCGTACACCAACGGCCACCTGATGGTGACGCCGTACGGGCATCGGGGGAGCCTCTCGGCGATGGACGTCGTCGAGCGTCGCGAGCTGGTGGAGCTGGCCGCCACGTGCGAGGCGATCCTGCTCGCCGAGTACGGACCGCACGGCTTCAACCACGGTCTCAACATCGGGCGGAGCGCCGGAGCCGGCGTGGCGGACCACGCCCACCTGCACGTGATCCCGCGCTGGGACGGCGACACCAACTTCTTCCTGACGATCGGCGGGACGCGTACCGTGCCGGAGGACCTCGGGATCACCCACACGCGGCTCGCGGCGCGCTTCGCGGCGGTCCTGCCGCCGAAGGGGCCGGGGGAGCCCTGACCGACGGTCTGGCGCCCGCGACGGCAGCCCCGGCGCTTCCGTCGGCCGGCCGCCGGATCGCATCCCTCGGCGGCGCCGTCCTCCTCCCCGGGCTGGGCCACGTCCTCCTCGGGCGCGCGAAGCGCGGCGCCGCGTACTTCCTTCTGGTCACGACCGCCTTCGTGGTGGGACTCCTCGTCGACGGCACCCTCTTCACGGCCCGCGCCGAGGGCGCGCTCGGGAGGCTCGGCTTCTTGACGACGGCCTCGACCGGACTCCTCAATCTGGTCGCCCGCGCCGCGGGCTTCGGGGCCGGCGACCTCCGATCGGCGACGTACGAGCACGGCACGACGTTCCTCCTCTCGGCCGGGCTGATGAACCTGCTTCTCGTCCTGGACGTCTGGGACATCCTCTGCGGGAGGAAACGGTGAGGATCTGGGCGGACCACTTTCCGCTCCTCGTCCTCCTCGCCACGATCCTTTCGGCGTTCCTCGCGATCCTGTGGCGCGACGAGACGCCCGAGCGGTGGCGTCTCTTCTGGAAGCTGTGGCTCGCGCTCGTCGGCGGCGCGCTCGCCGTCGCCTGGGCGATGCTGCCGTTCCCGCGCCGATGAACGCGGACCGCCCGCTGCGGCTGCTCCTCGTGGCCGGCGAGGTATCGGGTGACCAGCACGCCGCGGCCCTCCTCGACGCGTTGAGAGAGCGGGTCCCCGCGCTCGAGGTCACGGGCGTGGGCGGGGAGGAGTGTCGTTCCCGCGGGATGCGCCTCCTCGCGCATCAGAAGGACCTGGCGGTGGTCGGTCTGATCGAGGCGCTCGGGAAGCTCCGGCTCGCCCGGCGGCTGATCCGCACGCTCGTGGCCGAGGCGAAGGCGAGCGCGTACGACGGGGCCGTCCTGATCGACTCACCCGACTTCAACCTCCCGCTCGCGAAGCGTCTTTCGAAGGCGGGCGTGCCCGTCGTCTTCTTCGTCTCGCCGCAGGTGTGGGCGTGGCGGAGCGGGCGTGCCCGGACGCTCGCACGCGTCGGGCGCGCGATCCTCGTCCTCTTCCGCTTCGAGAAACGGTGGTACGACGCGCGGGCGCTCGGCGAGCGTGTCACGTGGGTGGGGCACCCGCTCGTGGACGCGGCGCGCGCGGAGCTGGCCTCTCCGCACGCGCCGTCGCCGGAGGGCCGGCAGCGGCTCGTCCTGATGCCGGGCTCCCGCTCGGGTGAGATCCACCGGAACCTCCCGGCGATGCGGGACGCGGCCGAGGCGCTGCGCGCCGCGCGCCCGAACCTGGACGTGGTCCTGATCCGGGCCGAATCGGTGCCGCCGGAGCTGGTGCGCGACGTCGCCGGGCCGGCGCTCGAGCGCTGGGAATCCGTCACCGGCCCGCACCTCGCGCTGCTGGCCGCCTCGGACGTCCTCCTGGTCGCCTCCGGCACCGCGACGATCGAGGGGCTCCTCACCGGGATCCCGATGGTGGTGGTGTACCGCGTGAACCGCCTGACCTACTTCATCGCCAAGCGGCTCGTGAAGGTGAAGGACGTCGCGATGGCGAACCTCCTGACGGAGGACGGCGCGGGCCGCACCGTCCCCGAGCTCATCCAGCAGGACGCCACCCCGGAGCGGATCGCCGCGGAGGCCGCCGCGTTCCTGGACGACCCGTCGCTGCGGGCACGCTGCCGCGAGAGGCTCGCGCGGGGAGCGGTCGAGCTGGGGGAGCCGGGCGCGGGCCGTCGCGCCGCGGACGCGCTTCTCGCCGCGCTGGGCCGGAGCGTCCCCTGAGCGACCTCAGGCGTCTCCTCGAGCTCTTCCGTCCCCACCGGGCGGCGGCCCTGTCGGCGATCGTGGCGATGCTCTTCGTGGCGCTCTTCACGACCCTCGTCGGCTACCTCATCGGTCCTCTCTTCGACGAGGTGCTCACCCCGATGGGTGTTGCGGACCAGCTGCCGGGCCAGCTCCGGACGCTCGCCAACCCGGGCTTCCGCCAGACCGCGGTGATCCGCTGGCTGGACGCCGGCCTCCTGTCGCTCCTGACCGCGCTGGGCGTCACCGGCAAGAGCCGGATGATCGTCCTGCCGGTCTGCATCTTCGTGACGTTCACCCTGAAGAACGTCTGCGCCTTCCTGGCCGAGTACCGCTTCAACGCCGTGGGCCTGGCCTTCGTGACCGACCTGCGGCAGAAGCTGTACGAGCGGCTTCTCTTCCAGTCGGAGTCGTTCCACGCGAGGAATCCGTCCGGCGACCTGGTAGCGCGCACGACGGGCGACGTCGACCGGATCCAGAGCCTCTTCGGCACCGACCTCGGCGACCTCGTCCAGTCCGTCGCCACCCTGCTGGGCCTCTCGGTGATCGTCGTCTCGCGCTCGCCGGAGCTGACGGGCGCGGCGGCCCTGATCGCGCCCGCGATCCTCGTGCCTGTCGTCCTCATCGCCAGACGTCTCCGCTCCCTGGCGAAGCAAGGTCGCGAGCGGATGGGGGACCTCACCGGCGTGCTCTCGGAGACGATCCGCGGCCGCCGCGTCGTGCAGGCGTACGGGGCCGAGGCCTACGAGGGGGGCCGTTTCCGCGACGTGAACGAGCGGACGTTCCGGCTGATGAAGAAGGGCGCCCGGGTGATGGCGCTCTCCTCGCCCCTGGTGGAGACCGCCTCGATCCTGGCGTTCCTGCTTCTCCTCGGCTACGCCGGGAGCCGGATCGCGGCTCACGCGATGACGCTCGGCACGTTCATCTCGTTCGGCGTGAGCCTCTACATGATGTACCAGCCGTTCAAGAGAGTGACCCGCACGAACCTGGCTCTCCAGCAGGCGCTGGCATCGGCGCGGCGGCTCTTCGAGGTGCTGGACCACCCGGTCGAGATCGCGGACCGGCCCGGCGCTCGCCCGCTCCCCGGCCTGGCCCGCGAGATCCGCTTCGACGGCGTCTCCTTCGCGTACCCGGGCGGCCCGGACGTCCTGTCGCGGGTCGACCTCACGGTGCCGAAGGGCTCGGTCACCGCGCTCGTCGGGCCGTCCGGCGCGGGCAAGACGACTCTCGTCAACCTCCTGCCGCGCTTCATGGACGCGACCGAGGGAACCGTCACGGTCGACGGCGCCGACGTGCGCGACCTGACGCTCGCGTCGCTGCGCGGGGCGATCGGCCTCGTCACGCAGGAGGTCATCCTCTTCGACGACACGGTTGCCCGCAACGTGGCCTACGGGCGGTCCGACGTCTCCGAGGCCCGGATCTGGGACGCCCTTGGCGCCGCGAACGCGGAGGCGTTCGTGCGGGCGCTGCCGGAGGGCCTGGAGACGCGCGTCGGCGAGGGCGGGGCGCGGCTCTCCGGCGGGCAGCGCCAGCGCCTGGCCATCGCTCGTGCGCTCCTGAAGGACCCGCCGATCCTGATCCTGGACGAGGCCACCTCGGCGCTCGACGCCGAGAGCGAGCGGGCCGTCCAGGAGGCGCTCGACCGCCTCATGTCGGGGCGGACGGTGCTCGTGATCGCCCACCGTCTCTCCACCGTGCGCCGCGCCGACCAGATCGTCGTGCTGGAGGGCGGGCGCCTCGTCGAGCAGGGGACGCACGCCCGCCTCCTGGCGTCGGCTGGGCTGTATCGTCGCCTCCACGACCTCGCCACCTTCGAAGGAGACACACCGTGAGCTTGAAATCGATGACCGGGTTCGGGCGCGCCGCGGGCGCGCTTCCCGACGGGACCGAGGCGACGGTGACGGTGCGCGGCGTGAACCATCGCTTCCTCGACGTGGGCGTGAAGCTGCGGGACGAATACGCGTTCCTGGAGATCCCCGTGCGCAACCTCGTCGCGCGGACCGTCACCCGCGGGCATGTCGACGTCTCGATCCGCACGGTCCGCCCCGCGGGCCGCACCGGCTCCTTCGACGAGGCGGCCGCGGGCCGCTACCTGGCCCTCTGGCGTGAGGCGGCCGGGAACATCGGGCTCCCCGAGCAGCTCTCCGCCCGGGATCTCCTCGGTCTGCCCGGCGTGGTGAGGGTCGAGGAGAACGCCGACCCGGACGAGGCGGCCGGCGTGGCGCTCCTGGGGATCGTGCAGCAGGCGCTCGCCGACTTCGACGCCGCGCGCCGGCGTGAGGGGTTGGCCCTGGCGGCGATCCTCCACGCGACCGTCGGGAAGCTGGAGGACGCGGTCGCCCGCCTCGACGCGGAGCGGTCGGGTCTGGCCGAGCGAACCCTCCAGCTCCTGAAGGAGCGGCTGGCCAAGCTCCTCGCCGACGTGCCGGTCGATCCGGCGCGCCTCGCGCAGGAGGCCGCGATCCTCGCCGACAAGGCCGACATCACCGAGGAGATCGACCGGCTGAAGGCCCACCTCGTCGAGCTGAAGCGGCTCCTGGACGGCGGCGGCTCGACCGGCAAGAGGCTCGACTTCCTGGCCCAGGAGCTGCACCGCGAGGCCAACACCTCGGGGTCGAAGGCCCGGGAGCTGGGCGCCACCCGCGCCGTCCTCGACCTGAAGTCCCTGGTCGAGGCGTTCAAGGAACAGATCCAGAACCTGGAGTAGCGATGCAAGGCGACCTCTTCATCGTCTCGTCCCCGTCCGGCGCCGGGAAGACCACCCTGATCCGGCGGGTCCTGGACGATCCACGCATCGGCCGGGAGACGATTCACTTCTCGGTCTCGCACACCACGCGGGCGCCGCGCACCGGGGAGTCGAACGGGCAGGAGTACTACTTCGTCGCCCCCGAGCAGTTCGAGGCCCTGGTCGCCGTCGACGGCTTCCTGGAGTACGCCACCGTCCACGGGAACTCGTACGGCACCTCGCGACACGAGGTCGAGCCCCGGCTGGCGCTCGGCGTCGACGTCCTCCTCGACATCGACGTGCAGGGCGCCCGCCAGGTGCGCTCCAGGATCCCGGAGGTCGTGAAGGTGATCGTCTTTCCGCCGTCCTCCGCCGAGCTGGAGCGCCGCCTGAGGGCCCGCGCCTCCGACGCCCCGGAGGTGGTCGCCCGGCGCCTCGCGGTGGCCGCCACGGAGATGAAGGAGTTCGGCGAGTACGACTATGCGATAATCAACGACGACCTGGAGATCGCCGTCGACGAGCTCCGATCCATCATCGTCGCGCGGCGGGCCGCTCGGCTGCGCCGACGGGAGCGGCTCGAGTCGATCCTCCGGACCTTCGCATCGTGAGTCAGCCCCTCAACCGAACCTCGTGGAGTCTTTTTCGATGACCAAGCTTCCCCCGAACGTCGAGTCGAAGTTCCGCCTCGTCCACATCGTCTCCCGACGCGCCGAGCAGCTGATGCAGGGTGCGCGCCCGAAGCTGGAGAGCCGGCACGCGAAGAACACCCGCGTCGCGCTGGACGAGGTCCAGGCCGACCTCGTGAAGTGGCAGCTCGCCTCCCACGAGCCGGTCGTCGCCGAGGGGATGCTCGAGACCGATCTCCTCCCGACGGAGAGCGTGGCGTAGACACGCCCCGGGAAGGCCTGACCGGATGACCGCTCCGCGCGTCCTCCTGGGGGTGAGCGGCGGGATCGCGGCGTACAAGTCGGCCGAGATCGTCCGCGCGCTCGTGGACCGTGGAGCCGAGGTGCGGGCGATCATGACGCCCGCGGCTCAGCGGTTCCTCGCGCCGCTGACCCTCGCCGTCCTCTCGAAGCACCCGGTCGTCTCGGACCTCTGGGATCCCGCCTCCGGCGCGGTCGACCACATCGAGCTGGCGCGCTGGGCGGACGTTCTCGCCGTCGCCCCCGCCACGGCCGACGTCCTCGCCAAGCTGGCCAACGGCCTCGGCGACGACGTCCTCACGACGTACGCGCTCGCGCACCGCACCGCGCTCCTGATCGCGCCCGCGATGAACACCTGGATGTGGGCGCACCCGGCCACCCGGGCGAACCTCGCCACGCTCCGTGCGCGGGGAGCCCACGTCGTCGAGCCGGAATCGGGCGACCTGGCCTGCGGCGACCACGGTCCGGGCCGTCTGGCGCCTCCCGCCGTCATCGTCGAGGCGGTCCTCGATTCGGCCCGCCGTTCACGGGAGCTGGCCGGGCGCCGCATCGTCGTCACGGCCGGGCCGACGCGTGAGCCGGTCGACCCGGTGCGCTTCCTGTCGAACCGCAGCTCCGGTCGGATGGGCTACGCGCTGGCGGCCGAGCTCGCCAAGCGGGGGGCCGACGTCACCCTCGTGAGCGGGCCGGTCTCGCTCGAGGCACCGCCCTCAGCCCGCCTCGTGCGCGTCGAGCGGGCGGCGGAGATGCGCGACGCCGTCGTCGGCGCCACGGCGAACGCCGACGCCCTGGTGATGGCGGCCGCGCCGGCGGACTTCGCGGTGGAGAGCCCGGCGCCGCAGAAGCTCAAGCGCGCTTCCGGTCCGCCGCGCCTCGTCCTCGTGCCCGCGCCCGACATCCTGAAAGAGGTCCGCGCGCGGCGTCCCGGGGGGCTCGTCGTGGTGGCGTTCGCGGCCGAGACCGAGCGCGTCACCGAGAACGCGCGCCGAAAGCTCCTCGACAAGGGCGCCGATCTCCTCGTCGCCAACGACGTCTCGAAGGCCGGTATCGGCTTCGACGCCGACGAGAACGAGGTCGTCATCCTCTCCGCGGACGGAGCCGACCAGGCGGTCGCCCGCGCCTCGAAGGTCGTCGTCGCCCGGCACATCGTGGACCGGCTGGCGCATCTCCTCCTCTCATGTCCGTCGGAACAGAGCGCCGTCCCCGCGGTCCGCTAGCGGAGGCGCTCGCCTTCTACCGGGACCTCGGCGTCACGGACGTCTACCTGTCCGAGTCCGTCCCGGCCGAAGGGCCGGTGCCGGCACCGGAGGCGCAGCCCGTCCAGATGGCACCGGTTTCCCGGCCGGCTGCCGTCGTCCCTGCGGTCGGCGCGGCTCCGGTCGACCCGGGGGCGCGGCTCGCCGAGCTCGCGGCGACCGTGGCCGCCTGCCGGCGCTGCTCCCTCTGCGAGACCAGAAAACGCACGGTCTTCTCGGACGGCTCGGCCGCCGCGCGGATCATGTTCGTGGGCGAGGCTCCCGGCGCCGACGAGGACACCCAGGGCGTCCCGTTCGTGGGCCGCGCTGGCCAGCTCCTGACCAGGATGATCGAGGCCGGGATGGGCCTGGCCCGGCAGGACGTCTACATCGCCAACGTCCTGAAGTGCCGGCCGCCGGACAACCGCAACCCGGAGCCTGCGGAGATCCGGGAGTGCCGCGGCTACCTGGAGGCCCAGATCGAGGCGGTGAGGCCGGCGGTGATCGTGGCGCTCGGGAAGTTCGCGGCCCAGTTCCTCCTCGACGTCGACGAGGGGATCATGAGGTCGCGTGGCCGCTGGGGAGACTACCGCGGCATTCCGGTGATGCCGACGTACCATCCTTCTTTCCTCCTTCGCGCCCCCGAACGGAAGAAGGAGGCGTGGGAGGATCTGCTCAAGGTGCTCGCCAAGCTCGGCCTGCCGGCCCCGAGGAAGTCCTGATGAGGATCCTGCTCAAGGGATTCCTGATCCTCTTCGTGATCGCGGCCGCCACGCTCACCACGCTGCATCTGGTGCTCAACCGGGGCCTCGCCACCGCGGCGGCGCCGCGCGCGCCGGAGAAGAGCGATCCGCGCCGGCTGGACGTGGGGGGACACACCCTCCAGGAGGCGCGGGTCGTGCGCAAGCTCCTCCGTCCGGGCTACCGCGTCGCGGCCGACACCGACGCCACGCCGTCGGACGAGCGGACCGACCTGGAGAACCTGTACGCCGAGTACCACCCGTATTTCGTGCGGGGCGACCTCGACTTCGACGGCAAGCTCGATTTCGTGCAGGCGTTCGTCGAGCAGAGGAACGGCGCCCTCTGGTTCGACGTGGCGGTCTTCTTCGGGCGTGACGGTGGCAACTTCGCCGACCCGATCTTCGTGGAGAAGGGGATCACCCTGGCCCCGGGCGACCTCTCGATCGAGCGGTCGATCCTGGTCCTGACGCCCGACCTCGGAGCCGACGCCTCGCGCCGCTGGCGCTACGAGCCGGACGAACGGAGGTTCGTGGACGCCGACCGGACGCCGGCGCCGGCGAGGGACCCGGCGGACCCGGACGAGCCGGACACGACGCCCGACGACCGCCCGCGCGCGAAGGTCTGAGCGGGCGCGTTCCCGCGGCGATGATCCGGCTCGGGCTGCTCGTCCCGAACGCGTTCCCCGGCATCCCGAGCTACCGGCTCCCGGAGGAGACGCCCGTCCCTGCGATCGGAGCGCGCGTCGCCGCTCCGTTCGGAACGCGGGTCCTCACCGGGGTCGTCGTCCAGCTCGATCCGCCCTCGGCACCCGAAGGGACGGTGGAGCGCGAGGTCCTCGCGGTCCTAGACGACGGGCCGTTCCTGCCGCCCAGCCTCGTCGCGACCCTCGTCTCCGCGGCGGCGTACTACTTCGCACCGCCGGGCGAGCTGCTCCGCGCCGCCGTGCCCTCGCGCCTGCTGGAGGCCGGGGAGGCGGTCTACGCGCCGACCGACGGCATGGTGGGCCGCGCGCCGGAGGACCCGCGGGAGGCGCTGATCCTGGAAGCGCTGGTGCTGTTCGGCCGCGCCACGCTCGAGGAGCTGGCCGACGCGGCGGGCCGCCGTGGGCTGGGTACCGGCCTGAAAGGCCTCTTGCGCGGGGGCTTCATCCGGCTCCTTTCGGAGGACCTCCGCGCGGGGCGCTCGCCGGTGGAGCGGGCGTGGCTGGCGCGCCCGGCCCAGG
>CAYLNK010000023.1:0-37472 GCA_964384675.1 uncultured Holophagales bacterium
GGCGCTCGAGCGCGACGCCGCGAGGAAGGTCTTCGCCGAGCTGGGCGCCGCGCCCGACCTGGCGGCGGTCGAGTCGATCTCCGTGCCGGCACTCCCGCGGGCCGGCCGGGCGCCGTCCGCGCACGGCCTGAGCGCGCGCGAGCTCGAGGTGCTCCTCCTCGTCGCGTCGGGCAAGACCAACAGGCGCATCGCCCAGGAGCTCTTCCTGAGCGAGAAGACCGTCGACCGGCACGTGAGCAGCATCTTCGCGAAGCTCGGCGTGTCGACCCGCGCCGCGGCGACGGCTTGGGCGTTCCAGCACCACCTCGCTGGGTAGGACCACCCGATTCGCGCGAGGGTCGAAGCTGGGTGGTCCACCCGAGGTCCGGCGCGTCGCCCGCCCCAATGCTGCTCGCCCCGGCGCCACCGGCACCCCGCTAGACCCCGGCAAACGAGGAGTGGCGGAGAAGAAGGAGGCCCTGGGCGAAGGAAAGCCCAACCCCTTCGTCGACCGCGAGGCGCTCGCCCGCTGGGTCGATCAGGCCTCCCGGAGCTTCGAGGCGGAGCTGGAGAAGCAGCGGAAGGAGACGCTGCCGGCGCGAGATCGAGCGCGGGACCGATTCCGAGCGGGTGAACGCCCGGGCGCCGACCGTCACCCTGGAAGCTCGCGTCGGGTATTCAGGGTCGGATCAGGTGAGGTTCATCTTCGCGAGCAGCGCCTTCCACCGGGGATGCTGCCGGAGGCCGATGAACAGAAACGACCCCTTGATCCCGTAGACGGCGCCGGCCCGCTCCTCGTACGCCTTCTCCAGCCAATCGATCGCCTCGTCCGGCTCGCCGAGACCGGTGTGCACGTAGGCGAAGTAGTAAGGGGGTACGTATCGCCGGACCGCCAGCTCGTGCAGGTCCCGCAGGATCTCGCGAGCCTCCTCCGCCCGGCCGGCCATCGCGAGAGCTTCACCGAGCTGCGCCCGGAAGAGAGGGCTTCCGGGCGACAGCGAGACGGCGCGCCCGAGCGAGGTGAGGCCCTGATCGGTGTCGCCCGTCAGGATCCTCACCCAACCGAGGATCGAGTGCCCCCGCGCGAACGTGGGCTCGAGCTCGATGATCCGCTTCGCCACGTCCAGCGCCTCGTCGTAACGGCCGGCCCGGAGCAGCTCGGTGCCGACGTCGGATCGGTGGGCCAGCGGGTCGAGCTCCTGGGCCCGCGTCATGAGCCGGAGAGCGTCCTGGTGCCGCCCGAGCGCGGAGCAGAGCCATCCGTACCGGTCGTAGATGTCGGCGCTTCCCGGGCTCATCTCGAGGGCGAGCCGGAACTGCCTCTCCGCGCCCGCCCAGTCGTGGTCGCACATGAAGAGGAGAGTCGCGGCGACGCTGTGCGCCTCTCCGAGCCCGCCGTCGAGCTCCAGCGCCTTCCCGACGGCCTCCTTCGCCTTCCCGAACGCCACCGACGGCGGCAGCGAGCCGGATCCCTGCCCGATCGCGAGCTCGGCGTGGACCCAGGCCAGTCCGACGTGCGCCAGGGCCAGCTCCGGGTCCTCCGCGATGGCCCGCTCGTAGTACTCGATCGCCTGCCGGTACCCCTCCTCGGTCGACCGGTAGAACGCGTACCGGCCCTGCAGGAAGAGCTGGTAGGCGTGGGCGTTCGGCGTGGGCTTTCGCCGCAGCCGGGTCCGTTCGTCCGGCGACAGCTCCGCCCGGAGAGCGGCCGCTATCTGGAGCGCCACGTCGGTCTGGATCGCGAAGATGTCGGTCAGCTCACGGTCGTAGGTGTCCGCCCAGAGGTGCTCGTCCGTGCCCGCATCGACGAGCTGGGCCACGATGCGCACCCGATTCCCCGCGCGCCGGATGCTGCCGTCCAGGATCGCCGAGGCGCCCAGGGCCTTCCCGATCTCCCTCGGGCTTTGCTCCCTCTTCCGGAAGGACATCACGGAGGCCCGGGAGATCACCCTCATCGATCGGATCTTCGCCAGGGTGGCGATGACGTCCTCGGTGACGCCGTCGGCGAAGAAGTCGTTCACGGGGTCGGCGCTGAAGCTCAGGAAAGGCAGGACCGCGACGCAGGGGAGCTTCCCGGGGATCCCGAATCCGCCTTCCACGCCGCCGTCCAGGGATTGCTGAAGGCTGAAGGCGAGATCGCGTGCGGACTGGAACCTCCGATCGGCGTTCTTCTCGAGACAGTGGGCGACGGTCCTCGCCAGGGCGGGTGAGGGCGTACACACCGAATCCGGCAGATCGGGCGGCTCCTCCATCAGGGTCGCCGCCAGCGTCTCGGGGGCGCTGCCTTTCAGGAACGGCGCCTTTCCGCTGAGCATCTCGTACAGGACCACGCCGAGAGAGAAGAGATCGCTCCGTGTATCGATCGACCTCCCCAGCATCTGCTCGGGGGACATGTAGCCGAAGCTGCCCACCATCATCCCCGGCTCCGTCATCACGACCGTCGGAGCCTTCGACGGCTCATCCGCGTCCTTGCGCTCGACCAGCTTCGCGAGGCCGAAGTCCAGGATCTTCACCGTACCGTCCCGGGTGACGAACAGGTTCTCGGGCTTCAGGTCCCGGTGGACGATCCCCTTCTCGTGCGCCGCGGTGAGGCCCCGGGCGATCTGGAGAGCGTAGTCGACGGCGCGCTTCCGTCCGATCGGCCCTTCCCGCAGACCGTGACGCAGCGTCTCCCCTTCGAGGAGCTCCATGACGACGAAGGCGGTCCCCTCGTGCGTCCCGAAATCGAAGATCGAGAGGATGTTCTGGTGCGAGAGCGCAGCCACGGCCTTGGCCTCGCGCTCCAGGCGGCCCAGTGCGTCGGAGTCGCGAGCCAGCGATTCCGGGACGACCTTGACCGCGACGTCGCGGTCGAGGCGCGTGTCGCGCGCCCGGTAGACCTCGCCCATCGCCCCGGCGCCCAGGGGCGCGAGGATCTCGTAGGGGCCGAGCCTGGTCCCCTCGGTCAATCCCACGTGCGACTCCGCGACAGGGAACGGCGGGCAGCTACCACCTCATGGCCTTCTTCATCGCCCTCTGCTCCGTCCCCGGGCGTCAGCGTACTCCCCGCTCGACGCAGGACGCCAGCATCGCGCCCCAATCTCCCCTCGCCTTCAGCCGGGAAAGGTTCCCGAAGTGCCCCACGAGCGTCCGGTTGACGAAGACGATGTCGCGCGGGATCTTGACGCTGCGGCGGGCCATGAGGTTCTCGGAGCCGAGCTGGAAGAAGAGCTCGTAGACGTGGGCCTCGTCGCCGAAGCGATACCCGCCCGGAGCCCGCAGCATCTCGACGAACGGCCGTGCGCCCGGGGCCACCATCTCGAGGGGCAGCGGTTCGCCGCCGGCCAGGTGGAGCCCGATCGTGTGGAGAGCGGCGGGCAGCTCCTCGACCTTCCCGTCGAGAGAGGCCTGGATCAGCTCGCGATAGCCCCGAGCCACCTTCGACGGGATCTCCTTGACGCATCCGAAGTCGTAGACGACGACGCGGCCGTCGGCCAGGAACGCGAAGTTCGAGAGGTTCGGGTCGGCGTGGAGGAAGCGGTGCGCGAGGAGCCCGCGGAAGACGAACCGGAAGAGGACGCAGCCCCACTGGTCCCGCGTGGCCTGAGCGACCCGCGGCGAGCAGGCGTCGTCCGGGGAGAGGCCGGGCAGGTACTCGAGGGTCAGCACGCTCCGCGTGGTGGCCTCCTCGACGACTCCGGGGATGACGATGTCCGGCACGTCCGCGTGGAGCGCCGCCATCCGGCGGATCGACTCCGCCTCGCGCAGGTAGTCGAGCTCCTCGAGGAGACGCGCCCGCAGCTCCCGCCAGATCGGCTCGAACTCGACCTTCGCCACCATCGACACCAGGGTCTTCAGGACGCGCCGGAGGTTCGAGAGGTCGGCCTCGATCACCTGCTCGATGCCGGGATACTGGATCTTGATCGCGACCTCGCGGCCGTCCCGCAGCGTCCCGCGGTGGACCTGTCCGATCGACGCCGCCGCGAAGGCGTGGGGCTCCACGTCGGCGAAGAGGCGCTCGAAGTGAGGGATCTCGCTCCGGAGCTGGCGTCGCACGACGTCGAAAGGAAGAGGCGGCGACTGCTGCTGGAGAGTCCGCAGGGCCGCGGCGACCTCGGGCGGCAGCAGGCTGTCCTGCAGGCTCAGCATCTGCCCCGCCTTCATCGCCCCGCCCTTCAGCTCGCCCAGGGTCTCGGCGATGCGGGCGGCGTTGGCCACCAGGTTCCGATCGCGGCTGGCCCCGCGTGAGGCCGCGGGGCGCGCAAGAGAGCCGAGGCGGTTCGCGGCGAAGGAACCGGCGACACGCCCCGCCAGGCTCCCGAGCCGGAGAACCCGGCGCAGGGGTGACGCCAGAAGCCCGTCCTCCGGCTCGTCGCGCTTGCTCACGGGGCCGAGGATACGGCGTGGGAGACGTCGCGCCGCGCGCGTTCCCCCGAGCGCCACCCACCACCTCGTGACGCTCGTCCGGCGGCGCGCCCAGGCTCTAGCGGACCTCCGTCCGCCTTCGATACGCTCGGGGCCATGCCTGACATCGAAGACGGAGGGACGCTCGAGGTACAGGGCTCCGCGGCCAAGCCGTACGTCCTGGCCAACAAGGGCGGGGTCTATTCGTGCAGCTGTCCGGCGTGGCGCAACCAGTCGACAACGATCGAGAAGCGCACATGCAAGCACCTTCGCAAGCTCCGTGGGAGCGCCGCGGAGGACGCGCGGGTGGGCGACGCGGGCGCCGCTCCCGCCGTCCCGAAGCCCAAGAAGATCGCCGTCGAGGGCGGTCCCGAGGCCGAGGAGCCGCAGGAGGCCAAGGGGCCTCCGCTGCTCCTGGCCCACTCCTGGGAGGGCGACGTCGACCTGACCGGCTGGTGGATGAGCGAGAAGCTGGACGGCGTCCGCGCCTACTGGGACGGAAAGCAGTTCCTGTCGCGGCTCGGCAACCCGTACCTCGCTCCCGACTGGTTCGTCGCGGGCCTGCCCGACGTCCCGCTCGACGGCGAGCTCTGGAGCGGGCGGAAGCGGTTCCAGCGGACCATCAGCATCGTCCGCCGGCAGGACCGCAGCGCCGACTGGAAAGAGGTCTCCTTCGTCGTCTTCGACGCGCCTGCCTTGAAGACGCCCTTCGAGGAACGGCTCGCCTTCTGCCGCACCCACATCGAGTCGACGAAACCCCCGCACACCGTCGCGCACGAGCACCTCGTCTGCACCGGGATCGACCACCTCAAGGTCGAGCTGGCACGGATCGAGGCCCTCGGGGGCGAGGGGTTGATGATGCGGAAGCCCGGCTCCCACTACGAGGCCGGCCGCTCGTCGACGCTCCTGAAGATCAAGAGCTTCCACGACGCCGAGGCCCGGGTGGTCGAGCACCTCGCGGGAGCCGGCAAGCACAAGGGACGGCTCGGTGCGCTCCTCCTCGAGCTGCCCGACGGCACGCGCTTCTCGGTCGGAACCGGCTTCTCGGACGCCGAACGGAAGAACCCTCCCCCCGTCGGCAGCCTCGTCACGTTCCGCTACCAGGAGCTGTCGGAGGCGGGCGTCCCGCGCTTCCCGTCGTACGTCTGCGTCCGCGAGGACGTCGCGTGGCCCGCGAAGGCGACGACTATCCCCGCTCCCCCGCCGGTCCCGCCGCCCGCGACCGCGGAGCTACCTCCTCCGGTGGTCGTCCCCGTGACGGCGGTCGCAGCCGTCGCTCTGGTCGGACCCATGGCCGTGCCCGAACCGGCACCGGCTCCGAAACCGCCGGCGAAGCCTGCCCCTGTCGCGCTCGACGCTTCCTTCTCCGCCGCCGCGGCGGAAGGCGGCACGTGGAGGTTCCACGACCCGTCCGCGCCTTCGTTCCCCGACGACTTCGAGATCGTCGGCAAGGCCGTCCTCCAGCTCACCGACATCAAGAGCAACCACAACAAGTACTACGCGATCGAGATCCACCAGGCGTCCGGCGAGCGGTACCGCGTCTTCACCCACTACGGCCGCACGGACGACCTGGAGACGAACCCGGACGCCGGGGCTAAGGAGTGCCGCTTCTTCCTCTCCCTCGTCGAGGCCCAGGCCGCCTATCAGTCGATCTACGGGCAGAAGACGCGGAAGGGCTACCGCGAGGTGTCGCTCGCGTCCAGCAAGATCGGCTCTCAGAAGGCCCGGGGCGCGAGCTCGGGCGACGTCGACCAGAAGACGCTCGCGAAGATGGCGAGAGCCACGCCGGGCGAGGGCGACAAGGACGCCTCACCGGCTCCCGCTCCGGTCCCCGCCCCCGCACCGCCGCCCGAGCCAGCCCCGCCCGCGGAGGAGCCGGGGATCGCGGGCAAGGTGCTCGGCTTCATGCGGCGGTTGACCGGGAGGGCCGCCGTGCTCGAGGCGCCCTTGGTCACGGCGCCAGCCGCCACGCCGGAGCCCACGGCGTGGACCGCGACCGGGCCCCTCTCACCGAGGCTCCAGGAGCTCATCCGGTACATCTACTCGGAGGCGACGACGGCGCTCACGGCCACGGTCGCCGCCCAGATCACCGCGAACGGCATCGAGACGCCGCTCGGCGTCCTGACGATCGGACAGATCGAGAAGGGCGAGGCGCTCCTCCAGGAGCTGTACGCGCTTTTCCAGAAGAAGCGCGCGAGCCGCGACGAGATGATCCGGCTCTCGGGAGAGTTCTACACGGTCATCCCGCACCGGCTGGGACGGACCCGCGCCGCGGTCGAGGAGGCCGTGATCGACTCCCTGGAAGACTTCGAGCAGAAACAGGAGACGCTCCAGCTGATGAAGGACATGCTGGCCGTCAACGGCGAGGCGGGCGACGTGCTCTTCAAGTCGGAGGTCGAGAAGCAGTACGACGCGCTCCGCTGCGGGATGGAGTGGATCGATCCCGGCTCGGCACCGGGGCGCGAGATCGCCGACTACCTGCTGAAGAGCCAGGTGAAGTCCCACAACATCAGGATCGTGAACATCTACTCCGTCAAGCGTGACGTCGAATGGCACGGGTTCACGCAAGGGATCGACAACCAGCGGCTCCTCTTCCACGGCTCCCGCATCAAGAACTGGGTCGGGATCCTCTCGCGCGGGATCCTGCTTCCGAAGATCGTGGTCAGCATGGGCGTCAACCGCACCGACGCCGGCTGGCTCGGCAACGGCATCTACTTCGGCGATGCCGCCTGCACCAGCAGCTACTACACGACGCCGGGACGGAAGAAGACCCGGCTGATGGCGATCGCGCGCGTCGCGCTCGGGCGGATGAAGGACTACACGAGGATCACCTACGGCCTGAACGCGCCGCCCGACGGCTACGACAGCTGCCACGGCGTGCGGGCGCGCGCCGGCGTCACGTCGCAGTTCGCCGACGACGAATACGTGGTGTATAAGACGCAGCAACAAAAGCTCGAGACGCTCGTCGAATTCACCAGCTAGGGAGGCGGCATGCACGTCCAGGTGACCCTGGTCGACGTCAACCCGAAAATGGTGGCGGCGTGGCGCCAGTCCTTCGAGGAGAACCCCGAGGTCACGATCCTCTCCGGCTCGATGCTCGCGCAGGACGTCGACGCCTGGGTCACGCCGACGAACGCTCGGGGCAGCATGGACGGCGGCCTCGACGCGGTGATCAAGCAGGCGCTCGGAGGACAGATCGAGGCGCGCGTGCAGGCGGAGATCAAGAGGCTCCACGGGGGCCTCCTGCCGGTGGGGCATGCGACCTGCGTGGAGAGCGGCCGGCCGAAGCCGCGCTTCCTGATCTCGACTCCCACGATGGTCGCGTCCTCCGAGGACGTGAGCGACACGCTGAACGTCGCACTCGCCTGCGCGGCCGCGTTCCAGGTCGTCCACATGCAGAACGCGCGGGGGGGCGGCCGCATCCAGTCGGTCGCGTTGCCGGGTCTCGGCGCGAACACGGGAAAGGTGCCGGTCGAGATCTGCGCCGACCTGATGTGGACGGGATACAACCTCTTCCGGCGCCGCGAGTTCGCGAGCTTCACCGAGATGCGGGCCGCCCTCCAGGAGGAGCTCGGCCCCCTCGGGCCGACGGGTCCGAAGTCCACCGGGCCGAAGCCGGTCGGGTTCGCTGGCGGCAAGAGCGCGGTCGCGTCGCATCAGGCAGAGCCAGAAGTCGATCCTGACGCGGACTTCGACGACGCGGAGTGATGCTCCCCCACCTCCGGCTCTTCAATCCGCAGGGTCCCGACCGGGTGGCCACGCTGCGGGCCGAGCCGGCCTGGCCGGCACAGGACCGCTTCACGCTGCTGGTGGCTCGGGGCACGAGCCGGACGAGCCTCCGGAAGGCCACGATCCTCGGACCGTTCGACGTCGCGGGGCTGACGTCGCGGATGGCGGAGGAGGCCGAAGCCCTTCGACGTCAAGGCTTCCTTCCCGGTGGACTCGAGGCCCTCTTGACGGCGCTCGCGAGCGACGGGCCTCGCGACCGCGCGCTCGCCGCCGTCCGGCTCGGCTGGCGCCGCGACGCGGAGGCCGTGGAGCCACTCCTCCTCGCCCTCGCAAACGCGGGTCTCGAGCGCGCCTCGCTCCTCGACGCCCTCGGGCTGATCGGCGACCCGCGCGCGATCCCGGCGGCGCGACAGGAAGCGGAGAAGAAGCTCCTCTCCCGGCGACGGTCCGGGGTCGAGGCGCTCCGCAACCTGGGCGACACCGAGGGGCTCGCCGCCGCGAGAGACCGGGCCATCGAGAGGCTCCCGATGCCCCTGCGAGAGATCGCGGCGGCTGCGGGCGCCGACCCTTCGGCGATCGCATCGGCCCTTGCCGCCCTGCCACACAAGGACCGGGGCCTCGCGCTCGACACGCTCTACGAGCTCGGCATGCCCGCGACGACGGACGCCGTCCGGACGGCCCTGGCATCCCTCGACATCGACGGACCGCACGTCTGGCGCTACGTGAAGAGCGTCTTCAAGAGGTCCCTCCTCCGCCGCGACGTGACGACCTTCGCGGTGTGCGCCTACCGAATCGAACGCACGGCTCGGGTCAGGCCGGGCACGGACGCGGAGCTGAAGTCGGGGCTCGACGGGACGACCCGGAAGACGCCCGTCTTCCGGCAGCGGACGCAGCGCTACATGATGCGTCTCTCCTGGCGACACCTCCGTCAGCTCGCCCGCCACCAGCCGGAGCTGTATGCCCCGGCCGCCGCCGAGATCCTGCTCCAGTACCGGCCCACCGACGCCACCGAGCCGGACGGGGTCTCGGGGTCGCTCGCCTCCTGCCACCTCCTGCACCGGATCCTCTGGGGCCGGAGCTCCCGCTTCGAGCTCGTCCGGTCCTCCCTCACACACCGCTTCCGGTCCAAGAAGCCGACCACCGCTCCCAAAGGGCTGCGAGAAGAGTCCTACCCGGAGCTCTGGGACGAGACGCCACGCGCCTACATCCGCCTCCTCGCCACCGCGAAGCTCCGGGAGGTCCACGAATTCGCGGTCGCCGCGGTCAAGCGCGCCCACCGCCGCGCGGTGGAGGAGGCCGCGCCCGAGGACGTCGTGGCGTTCCTGAGCGCGCCGTACGAGGAGACCGTCGAGATCGGCCTGGTCGAGCTGAACCGGCGCTTCGACCCGCGCGCCCCCGACCTCGCTCTGCTCCAGGCGCTGGCCGGCGACGGCCGGCCACCCGTGAGGGAGCTGGCGATGCGGTGGCTGGAGATCTCGGCGCCGGTCTGGGCCGCCGACGCCCACCTCATCGCCCGCCTCCTGGGCGCCCGGGATCAGGCCGTGCGCGAGACGGTGGCCCGGCTCGCCGTGGCGGAGCTCGGGGGATCACCCGAGGTTCGAGCGGCCCTGGCGAAGACGATCGCGGCGAGGCTCCTCGAGCCGGAGTCCGAGCCCGGTCTTCACGACGGCTATGCCTCGGTGGCCGTCCACGCGCTCCTCGCCGAGCTCACGCCGCTCGTTCCGATGGACGACCTCGTCGTGCTCCTGGCGACCGGATCGGCCGGGGCGCGGAGCGTGGCCGGCGCCCTCCTCGCCCGGCACCCGGAGGCGATCGGCTCGATCGGCCTCGCCCGCCTCGCGGAGCTCGGTTCACACGAGGTCGCGTCGCTTCGCGAGTCGGTCCGCGCTCTTCTCCGCCTCGCGCTCCCGTCGCTCCACGCCGACCCGTCTCCGCTCTTCTCGTTAGCCGAGAGCGACTGGCCCGACGCACGCGCGTTCGCGCTCGGTCTCCTGCGAGACGAACTGGCCCCGTCCCTCGGGCGCTCCGTTGCCCTCGGCTTCCTCGACTCGCGCAGGGTTGACGTCCAGGACCTCGGCCGTGACCTGCTCTTTCGCCACGCCGACGACCTCGGCGGCGTCGAGATCGACGGGATCGTCGACCGGCTCGCGCAGCACACCCACCGGAACGTCCACCGCGTGGCGCTGCAGCTCCTCCTCAGGACGCCGCCCGCGCGGGTCTCGCTTCGCCCGGGTCTTCTTCCCCTCTTCAGGAGCGCGCTGTTCGACCTCGCGCCCGACGGCACGGTCAAGCGGAGCCTCCTCGACCTCCTCCGCGCGGCCGGCGTGCGGGACGAGGGGAACGCGCGCTTCGCCGTCGAGCTCCTCTCGGACTTCGTCGGAACCGAGGGGAAGCGGGATTTCGAGGTCGCCCTCGCGGCGCTGGTCGAGATCCGGCTCGCCTTCCCCCAGCTCCCGAGCGCGGTGACGCTCGCCGGCGGTGCCAGCGCATGATCGTCAACTTGAAGTACGCGGCGGCGAGCGCCATCAGCCAGGGCGCGCACGCCGCCTCCGTCGGCCTGGCGACCAACACCCTGCGCGAGAACGTCTACTTCAGCGGGGTGCTCCGCCGTCCTCTCCCGCTCCGCGAGGCGCTCGGCGCCCTCCGCAGCGTGGTCGTGAGCGACCTGAAGTTCCGGCCCAAGGACCGGCCGCGGTATCGGGCCTGGCTCGAGGAGCAGGACAGGCGGTTCCTGGCCGCGCTCGGCATCCGGAGCGAGCACGCCCGGCGGGAGCTGGAGCGCCTCAACGTGAGGCTCGACGAGCTGAACCGTTCCCGGGACGCGCGCCGCGAGGGCTACCACCGGGCCCGGATGGAGTTCTTCCAGTTCGCCCTCGAGAACGAGTACGAGAAGTACTTCCTCCTCGATCCGGTCATCACGGTCCACCCGGACGAGGTCTTCTTCGAGGCCTTCTCGAAGGACGAGAGCTCGTACGCCCGGCTCGGCGTCTCGCACGACCACTTCGAAGACGTCGGGCCCTTCGCCTGCGGCACCACGAACATCGACTTCTCCTCCGGTCTCGCCGAGGGGCTCGACCGGATCCGCACCTACCGCACGACGCGCCTCGCCATCGGGCCGACAGGCTTCGCCGTGGCGGCCCAGACCGCAACCGGCATCGACGTCCAGCACGAGAAGAAGATCGACCTTCCTGAGTCGTGGGTGCGCGGATTCCTCCAGGTGCAGAGCGCGATGACGCTCTCCATGCCGCGCTTCACGATCGCGCCGATCGACCTCTTCAACATCTGCCGCTTCCTCCGCGGACACCGGACACGGGTCTCCCCGCGGGCCCTTCGCTACGAGCTGGAGCCCGGAAAGCCGGTCCGCGCCGTGATCGAGCCGTGGAACCACACGATCGAGCTGTCGGGGATCTACGAGGGCCCGAAGGCGCAGTCCATCCGGACGTGGGGGCGCGACAGGCTCCGCGTGCTCGCGCGGCTCCTGCCCGTGGCGCGCCGGATCGACGTCTTCCTCGCGGGCTTCGGTCTCCCGAGCTTCTACGTCGTCGACCTCGACGGCATGACGTTCACGCTCGCGCTCTCCGGGTGGACCGACAACGACTGGACCGGCGGCGCCAGGTTCGACCTCCTGGCCCGGCGGCTGACGGGGAGCGCGTCCGACGTGATGGCGGTCTACGAGGCGTTACGCGCCCGTCGCGTCGCCACGGACGCGGACCTCGCCGGGGCGACCGGCCTCGGCGTCGAAAGGTGCCGGAGCACGCTGTCGTATCTCTGCCAGGCGGGGCGGGCGATCTACGACCTCGCCGGCCGCACGTACCGCCATCGCGACCTCTTCTTCGACCCGTTCACGCCAAAGGATGCGGCCGCCGCGGTGAAGCCCGCGGTGTCGGAGACGAGCGTGGAGGCGAAGGTCGCGACGCAGATCCACGGGAGCGACAGCGTCCGAGTCATCGCCCGCCGCCCGGTGACGACCGGCTACAAGCTGAGCGGCAGCGCGCGGGGTCCGGGTGGACCGCGGGTGAGGCCCCTGCTTCACGTGGACCACGAGGGACACATCATCGAGGCGTCCTGCACCTGTGCGCACTTCAAGAGCCACGCGATGACCAAGGGACCGTGCGAGCACGTCCTGGCGCTGCGGCTCGCGCACATGGAGCGCCTCGAGACCGAGGACTCGAAAGGAGGGCTCGCGCCGGCGTGACGCCGGCCCGATGGAGGATGGGGAGCCGGAACCGTGTCTCTAGCAGCCGAGGCGATCGGATGCCCCCCGGGCTCCCTCGCTTCCGCGCGGCGTCACGCCGCGCGTGCCCACGTGCCCGGCATTCGTCACGCGCCCGTTTACCACTCGCGCCGGACGCACCGGTCGGCCCGCTCCTGGATGGGTCCCTCCGGGACCCGCGGTCATCGACCGGTGCGCCGGCGCTACAGTCAAACGAGCGCGTCCCAGGAGCGTTCGTAGATTCCCCGGCTCCCCATCCTCGATCGTGAAGCCCGCCTGATGGACGAGAAGGCCCGCCTCTACCGGCGCATCACCTCGGAGCTGAGCGAGGAGCTCGTCCTCCGGCGGATGCGCCTTCATGGCTTCTGGCCGGCGGGAGAGGAGATCCCACCCGACCCGCCGGACGAGAAGGCCGAGCGCGAGCGGATCGAGGCCGAGATCAAGCGGCTCGGCGAGGAGCGCAAGGCCGCAGCGAACCCGGAGAAGGCGCTCGCCGAGGAGCGGAAGCGAAGGATCGAGGAGAGCCGCAAGAGACGGGCGGAGCTGAAAGCCAAGCGCGACGCCGACCTCGCCGAGCGCCGGAAGGCGTGGGCGGCGATCAGGGAAGTCTCCCTCCTCCACGCCGGGCCCGACGTGAGCGCGGGGCTCGGCTCACCGGAGCGAAGCTCGCTCGAGGAGCTGACGCGCCGAGGCCTCCCGGTGATGCACACGCCGCAGGACGTCGCCCTGCGGCTCGGCATCCCGATCGGCAAGCTGCGCTGGCTCACCTTCCACCGGGGTGCCGCCGCCCTGGTCCACTACCACCGGTACGGCGTCCCGAAGAAGCTGGGGGGGATCCGCGCGATCTCCGCGCCGAAGGCCTCCCTCGACGGCGCGCAGCACTGGGTTCTGGCCCGCATCCTCTCGCGCCTGAAGCCGGAGCCGGAGGCGCACGGCTTCGTGGCGGGCCGGTCGATCGTCACGAACGCGACGCCGCACGTCGGACGCCGGGTCGTCATGAACCTCGACCTGAAAGACTTCTTCCCCACCATCACGTTCCGGCGTGTGAAGGGGCTCTTCCGCTGGCTCGGCTACGACGAGCCGGTCGCAACGGTCCTCGCGATCCTCTGCACCGAGCCGCCGCGGGTCGTGGCCGAGGTCCGTGGCAAGGTCTTCTCGGTCGCCCTCTCGGCCCGCTCGCTTCCCCAGGGGGCGTGCACGAGCCCCGCGATCACGAACGCGCTCTGTCTCCGGCTGGACCGGCGGCTCGCCGGCCTGGCCGCGCGCCACGGCTTCACCTACACCCGCTACGCCGACGACCTGACGTTCTCGGGGGACGACGCGAGGGCCGTCGGACGCCTCCTGAAGAGCGTCCGGAGCATCGCGCGGGACGAGGGGTTCCGGGAGCACCCCGCGAAGACGCGCGTCATGAGGCGCGGCCGCCGGCAGGAGGTGACCGGCGTCGTCGTCAACGCCAGGGCGGGCATTCCGCGGGACGAGGTCCGCCGGCTCCGCGCGATCCTCCACAACGCGGCGCGCACGGGACTCGACGCGCAGAACCGCGACGCGCACCCGGACTTCGCCGCCTACCTGCGCGGGCGCGTCGCCTACGTGACGATGGTCGACCCGTCGAAGAAGGCGGCCCTCGACGCAGCCCTCTCGAAGGCGCTGGGGGCGCGGCGATGAGCGGCCCGAGCCTCGTGGACCGGTTCCGCGGGTCGATCCTCGGGCTCGCGATCGGGGACGCGCTCGGCCACCCGACGGAGTTCGTGGGCAGCCTCGCCGGCATCCGCGAACGCTGGGGAGGAGCGGGCGTGACCGGCTTCGAGCCGGCGGGACGCCATCCGGCGGGCACCTTCACCGACGACACGCAGATGGCCATCGCGGTGGCGCGGGCGCTCGTCCGCGCGGGACACCGCGACCTCGACACCCTCATGTCCGTCATGGGTCAGGAATTCGTCGCCTGGTCTCGCCATCCCGAGAACAACCGCGCACCGGGCGGCACGTGCCTCTCCGGCTGCCGCAGCCTCGCCGCGGGTTCGCCGTGGCGCGAGGCCGGTGTGAAGGGCTCGAAGGGGTGCGGCGCGGCGATGCGCGCGGCGCCCGTCGGCCTCTACTTCCACGACGACACCGAGGCGCTGGTGCGTGTCGCCGCCGCACAGAGCGTGCTGACGCACACTCACCCAACGGGCATCGCCAGCTCGGTGGCGGCGGCGGCACCTGTGGCCTGGGCCGCCCGAGGGAACGGCTTCGCCGGGATGCTGGATTTCACGCGTGACTGCGTCTTGCGTCTCACCGACGACGTGCTCGAGGAGCTCGGCGGCACGCCCGAGCTGATCGAGCGGCACGGCGTCCGGGAGATGCTCGCGGCGCTCGACGACGTCGCCGCGACACTCGACCGGCAGGCGGACGACGTCTGCGCGCTGCTGGGCGGCGGCTGGGTCGGCGAGGAGGCCGTCGCGACGGCGCTCTGGTGCGTCCACCACGCGAGCGGCGACTTCCGGGACAGCGTGCTGCGCGGCGCCAACTCGTCCGGCGACAGTGACTCGATCGCCTGCATCGCGGGCTCCATCACCGGGGCGATGCGCGGTGTCGACGGGATCCCTGAGCGATGGGCGAGGGACGTCGAGAAGGCGGGAATCCTCGACCGGCTCGCGACGGAGCTCCACCTCGCGGCGCGGGAGCGTGCGACGGCGAGCCCGGACGGAGAACGCGCCCTCGACACGGACCTCGACGTCTTCGCGGCCACGCGAGCCCGCGCCGCCGAGGGATAGCCCTACCTCGCTAGCCAAGCCAGGAGCCCGACGAGGACGACGGCGGCGAGACCGATCGCCAGGATCGCCGTCCGGCTGAGCCCGGGCGAGGCCGGTGGCTCCGGACCCGGCTCCACAGCCTTCGGCTGGGACTCGTCGACCGCCGCTGGCTCCGGACGCGGGCTCGGCGCCGGCGCCGGGACACCGTCCGACCAGACGTCGATCGGCCCTTCGGCCAGGCGCACGTGCCAGACGCCCCCCTCGCCGCTCTTGACCTCGAGCACGTCGAGGCGGGCGCCTGGCGCGAGGACGTACTCGTCCTCTCCGGTGAAGGCCGAGAACGAGCGGATGCTGACGGCGGAGCGCGGCGTGATCTCGAAAAGGGTGCGTCCGCCCGACGACCCGAGGAAGCTCCTGGCGACCGAAAGGCTCGGGGTGCAGGACGACACGCCCCACCACGTCACCGAACGCCCCACGCTGTAGTCGCGGCGCAGGTCCTTCGCGACGCCGCGCCAGAGGCTCCCTGCCGGGGGCGCCAACGCGGAGAGCTTCCGGGTGGCCGAGAGGAAGAGCCGCAGATAGAGCAACCACGGTGTCGCCTTCGTCCGGTCGGGGTCCCGCAACGCGGCGTTCAGCTGCCGGTACAGGACCGATTGCACGGTGTACAGGAAGAGCGCGCCGGTCTCGTGCTCGGTCAGCGCGCCGCGCCCCCTGACCTTTCGCGCGAACTCCTGGGCCCGCGCGACGTGGGATCCGAGCGGCGGGAAGAGCTTCAGGAGCGGCGCCATCGCCTGCGCGAGTGTCGGGAGCGGCAACGCCAGGACTCCCCCAATCGGATCGAGCTCCACCAGCGTCTCGCCTCCGACGTCCTGGAGCCGTTCGAGGTACAGCTTATGGAGCTCCCGGGTCTTCTCGATGAAGTCGCCGAGCCGCTCGGACTCCTCGCGATCCTCACCCTCCGTGCCGTCCCAACCGACTCGTGGCAGCCAGTCGATGGCGTCCATTCCGAGCTCCGCGAGCGCACCGTTGATGACGCCGAGCGGGTCACCCTCGCAGAACGCCTCTCCCATCGCCGCCGGGTTGCAGTGGTCGACGTGCCGGACGGCGGCTTCCGGGTGCTTTTCCTGGAGGCCCTCGATCACCTTGCGCAGGGACTTCGCGTGGCTTCCCCACCAGACGAAAACGACGCCTCGCTCGCCCCTGGCGGCGAGGATCTCCTCCACGATCCTCTCCACGACCGGCTTCCAGAAGCGCGTGTGTCGGGAGGTCGAGAGGGAATCGTCGGCGCTCGCCGTGAGGGAGGCGTTCAGGAGGAGGACGCCCTGGGCCAGAACCGCCTGGAACCACCGCGGTGGCGTCACGACGGCGTTCGTTTCGAGGAGCTTCCGGACGTCTCCCACGGTGGCGGCCTTGGTCACGCCATGCTTCTGCATGCACGCTGCCTTGATGATGCAGCGCATCGACACGACCTTGCCGAACTGTCCGTCGTTCCAGTCCGCGAAGGTGTTGTCGAACATCGCGATGCCCGTGGCCGACTCCAGCCTCGGGTACGGGTTCTGTCCGAAGATCACGACCCGCCACCGGCCCGGAGGGTGCGGCTTGAGCGCCTGGAACGTCAGCTCCCGCACGGGCACGATCGACTTCGCCCGGTTCGGGCCGATAAAGGTCGTGGCCTCGGGAAGGGCACGCTCGAGGACGGGCTTCAGGAGCGGCAGCCACGCCTCGCCTCCTCCCTCGAAGAGCGGCACCAGGGAAAGCGGGTCGCTCTCGGTCACAGCCTCGACCCGATCGGAACCTGGCCCGTCGCGACGAGAGCCTGCTTGATCCCCGAGAACGCCGCCTTCTGGGCAGACTTCCTGGCGGAGGCGGGTGAGACGGGTGACCGATGGGCCCCGTTGACGGCGATGTGCCGGCCCGCCTCCCTGTCGCGCTCGCACATGGGGTCAGGATAGCCACCCGCCGACACCGGCAGGCGATCGGCCGTCTGGCGCCGACGCCGGCGTGGAAGAATGCGGGTCTGATCAAGATCCACGTCGACGCCGACGCCTGCCCGGTCAAGGCCGAGGTCGCCCGAGTGGCCGCTCGCTATGGCCTCCAGGTCGACTTCGTCGCCAACTCGCGGATGGCGATCCCCGATGGTGAGCTCTTCGAGCTCGTGGTGGTCGGACGGGGAAACCTCGATGCGGCCGACGACTGGATCGCCGAGCGGGTCGCCGCGGGCGACATCGTCGTCTCGGGCGACATCCCGCTCGCCTCCCGATGCCTCGCCCGAGGAGCGCGGGTGCTCGACCCGAAGGGCCGGGTCTTCACGCCCGACTCGATCGGCGACGCGCTCGTCGGCCGCGAGATCTCGGCTCACCTTCGCGAGATCGGCGGCCTCACGCGGGGACCCGCACCCTTCGAGAAGCGGGATCGGTCCCGCTTCCTGGAGCGCCTCGATCACCTGGTCCAGGCGTCGAGAGCCGGTCGTTGAGGCCACCTCCAGGCGACGACCGACCACTCGTCCGTCGCGTCCCGGTACCGGTCGATCTCCTCGAACCCTGCTCGCGCGTGGGCCCGGATCGAACGGCCGTTGCGAGTCGCGATCTCGGTCACCAGGACGTCGAACCCGCCGCCGTACCAGGTTCGATGCCCCGCGTAGAGCGCGTCGAAGACGCCGCGCCCCCGCCACGCCGCGTCGACGCAGACCTGCCCCATCACGTACCACCGCTCGCCCCGCAAGGCGGCGAGACCCTCGAGACGCGCGAACATCGGAGCCAGGATGGGCAGCAGCGACTGCGCTTCGCGGGCCATCGCCAGTGCGTAGCCGGCGAGCCCGCCCTCCTCGCCCCTCACGATGAGGCTCGGCATCAGGCCGTGCATCGCCTGGAGGATCGGGAGCGTGTGCGGGACGGTCACGAAGCCGTCGACGGTGGGCTCGCGGTTCCGCCGCTGCAGCGCGAGGATCAGCTCGAGATCGCGATCCCCCCCGACGAGGGTCGCGATCGGGTCGATCGCGAGGGTCGCGATCGGGTCGATCGCGAGGGTCGCGATCGGGTCGATCGCGAGGGTCGCGATCGGGTCGCTCGCGAGGGTCGCGATCGGGTCGCTCGGGGGGTCCGCCCGCATCATCCTCTCATCCTCCTATGGCCGAACCTGGCTAGACTAGCGGCCGGAACATCGATCCGACCGATCGGATCGATCGACATCGATCCGAAGGAGCGCTGACGATGGCCAAGAAGCGTGCCGGCCTCGACCTCAAGAAGTTCATCCGGGACATCCCGGACTTCCCGAAGCCCGGGATCCTCTTCCGCGACATCACCCCGCTGCTCCAGAGCCCGAAGGCCTTTCGCGCGGCCGTCCGCAGGCTCGCCGAGCGCTACGAGGGCAAGAAGGTCGACAAGGTCCTGTGCGTGGAATCACGTGGGTTTCTGTTCGGCGCACCGCTGGCGCTGAAGCTCGGCGTCGGCCTGGTGATCGTCCGCAAGCCGGGCAAGCTCCCCTGGAAGACCCGCAGCGTGAAATACGCCCTCGAGTACGGTACCGACGTCATCGAGATGCACCAGGACGCCGTCCTGCCGGGGGAGCGGGTCGTTATCGTCGACGACCTTCTCGCGACCGGGGGCACGGCCTCCGCGGGAGCTCAGCTCGTCACCGAGCACGGCGCCAAGGTCGTGGAGTGCGCGTTCGTGATCGAGCTGGAGGCGCTCGGCGGACGCAAGAGGCTGGCCCCGGCCAAGGTGTTCTCGGTCCTTCAGTACTGATCCGGCCGCGAACGGAGCGTCGCCTCGGCCCGCGAGACCGCCGAGCCGCGCCCTTCAGGACGCGCCGCGTGACGGCGGAGGCGCCGGAGACTCCGGCGCCCGGTCACCGGCCCGGTCGAAGAGCACCACGGACCGCGCCGCGTCGAGACACCGCACGTCGAAGCTGAACCCCTCGTGGCGCCGCAGGAAGAGGGAGCCGCCGCAGCCGGGCACGAGGCACTCCGGCTTCCCCTTCGGGCACGTTCCGAAGTGACAGAGACGGCCGAGGTAGCGATCGGTCCCCGGCTCGAGGAGGAAGACGTCCACCTGGTGGTGGGCCACGCCGATCCCGGACTCGGCGAAGAGGGCGTTCACGGCGCGGCCGAGCGCCTTGCGCAAGCTCTCGAGCTGCGTCGTGTCCGTCACCCAGACGGCGAGGTCGACGTCCTTGCACTCGTGCCAAAGCTCCACACCCGCCCGGCGGAGCCTGCCGAAGCGCGGCACCTCTCGACGCAAGGGCTGCGCGACCGAGCCGATCAGCGCGACGCGCTCGACGAACGGGGATCGGGCGAAGGCGAACGCGACGTGATCGGCGGCTGCCCGGAAGTCCCTCTGTCGCCGCAGCAGCGCCCGATCTTCCTCTCGGATCTCTTCCCTCCGGGCACGGTCGCCGGGCCTCCAGGCGTCGTCGCCGGCTCTCCGCCCCGGAAGGCAGTCTTCGACATCCGCTCCGGCCGCAGCGGCGATGGCGCGCTCCGGCCCTTCGGCGACACCGTGTCGCTTGCGATACAGGTCGCGCACCCATTCGCGCACGGGCGCCTTCCAGCGCTGCGTGGGGCTCGGGATGTTCCTGATCAACGTGCGCGGGCTCAGGCCGAGGGCCCTGGCCATCCGAAGGTCCTCGGCGGAGAGACGACAGAGCCGCTTCGCCTCGGCCCAATCGTCGTCACGCGCCCGCATCACCTCTCCCTCTCGCGCGGATCGTCGCCGAGGCAGGCCAGCCAATCGAGGTCCGTTCGCCAGGCGCGGCCCGCCGCGGCCTCCTCGGGTTCACGTGAGCCAGGCTCGTCGTCGCCATGCGACCCGTGATCCCGTGGCCTGCCGTCGAGCCCACGCCGGCATGGTAGAGCATCCGCCGCGCCTCGGGGTCCGGGAGTCTCGCGGCAACGCTACTGGGGCTCCGCCCCGGCACGCGGCAAAGGCTCCCGCGCGCGCGGCTCCGAGGGGTGGGAGCTCACTCACTGGCGGACGAGGCGGGGATGCTCGCGAAAGAATTCCCACATCAGAGCCGAGGCGTCGATGCTGGTCGTCGTGTTCCCGAGCCACCACCTGGGGAGAGGCTCACCACCGGGCCAGGTATGTCCCCCGTTCTCGATCGTGTAGAGCACGACCGCGGCGCCGCTCTCGCAGCCCGTGTACTCGGTGCGCTCGACGTCCGCGGCGACCACCGATTCGGCGGGGCTCTCCCCGCATCGGTTCCTTCGCGCCCAGCTCGCCGTCCACTTCACGGTGTCCGGAAAGGGCGTGGAAGCCATCCATGACGTTCCACCGCGATACGGAACGAGCCGGTCGGCCGTTCCGTGAAACACGATCACCGGCACCGGCTTCCGATCCGTACACCAGCTGAACGGCAGCGTCTGGGCCGCCCCGACCATCCCGAACGCGGCGATCCGGCTCGACAACGTGCAGGAAAGGACGAACGTCATGGCTCCCCCGTTGGACATGCCGTTGGCGTAGATCCTCGCGGTGTCGATGTTGTAGCGCGCCTGGAGCTCGTCGATCAGATCCGAGATGAACCGGACGTCCCGCGCGAGACCGGTGGTCCGGCTCACGCGCCAGACCCTGGGGCCGGCGCCCCTGGTCCCCGCGGGATAGACGACCAGGAACCCGTGCTGGTCGGCCACGCGGTTCCACCGGGACACGTCCCGTTGCTGGGCCGGCCACCCCGCCGCTCCGTGCAGGCTGATGACGAGGGGCACGGGCCTCCCGCCGTCGTAGCCGGGTGGGACGTGGAGGATGTACTCGCGCGACTCCCCCGACGACATCAGGGAACCGTCGCTCCGGTTGCGCACGTGGAAAGAGACGGCGTCGGCTGTGGCGAGGACGACAGGAAGACCGAGGAGGACGAGGACCGCCGGAAACACGAGCTTGCCGCGGTTCGTGCTCCCCATCGCCGTCATCGATGCCGATTCCATGCGAGAGCCAGCGGCGCCGCGGCGAGTCGCGCCAGCGGGACCTCCAGGATCGCGACGAGAGCCAGGACGGCCCGGGGAATGATGAGCGTCGGGACGATCCACGACAGCAGGCCGTAGAGGGCGAGCACCGCGACGTCCCAGCAGGCCGCACCGACCACGAGCGTGCGGTCCGCGAGCAGCCGACGACCTCTCAGATGCCAGACGGTGAAGAGCGCGGCCGACACCTTGAGGCCGACGAGCGCGGCCAGGATCCAGGGCGCGGACATCCAGAGCGCGGCCATCACCGGCTTGCTGGAGAGGATCCAGTGGCCGGTCGGGATCAGGATGGCGAGAAGACCCAGGACTCCGAACAGGCTCGCCTTGACCACCCATTCCCGGCCGCTCAGTCCGACGAACAGGCCCTGAACGAGCTGCTTCCAGGTGGACGCCATCAGGGCGGCGACGACCAGCAGCAGGATCGCGACAACCCTCGGCCTCCCGCCGATGTCGACCCATCCGTCGAATCGCTCGGCCAGGATCGGCCAGGTACCCGAGAGGATCAGCCCCAGCGGAACCGCGACGGCGACGACCAGCCAGGCAGCCAGCGTGCTCCACATCGTCGCCTTCAGCTTGGCGGCGACGAGGGACGCGCTGTCGATCGGCTTCGTGGCGATGAACGGCGCCAGGTCGTAGACATCGCTGCCCCGGGGACTCGACTTGCTCACCGCGGCGGCGGCGAAGGCGGCCATGATGGGTGGAGTGAACAGCACCGTGAGAACCGTCTCGAGGACGAGGGCCGGCGTCGAGCGGAAGAGGTAGAGCAGCGCCAGCTCGAGCGGCAGGACGATCGCGACCATCGCCGGCAGCGACCGCCCATATCGCCGCCACTCCAGCCATTCCTGGGCGCGGGCGGGCGATCGAAAGTGGTCCCGGCTGCGCGACGGCACGTCCGCGGTCCGTCCCGGCCAGCCGAAGACGTCTCGCCAATCGGGCACCTCGCCTCGGCGGGCGCGGCCCAAGGCGAAGCGGGCGGTGAGATACGCGAGCGGGACGTGCGGAGCCAGGAGGGCCAGCATCACCGGCTCGGTGGCCTCGAGCTCGAGCGCCAGCATGACGATGGCGTCGAAGACCATCATCCAGATCACGGTCACGATGACGCGCAGGCCCGGCAACGGGTACGGCATCCACGTCAGGGCTTGCGTCCAGGCCAGAAGCGACGCGGCCAGCAGCGCGGGCCAGACCACGGGCACGACGACGTCCGGCGGCCACACGACGACCAGCCTCATCGCCACCCACAGGATCACCATGGCCACCGAGCCGTAGAGCATCGGCCACCCTGCCAGCGCGTCCGTCGTCACCGGCAGCGTGAGCAGGCGGGCGGGATAGATCGAGGCGCGAGCGGCCAGGTCGCCGGCCAGGCCGTAGCTGAACACCCCCAGGAAGTACAGGACCGTCGCCGTCAAGGGCAGGACCCCCGCCAGCGCCATGGACTCGTCGTCGAGCGTGAAGGACCGACCCGAGCCGAGGACCCACAGCTTGATCGTCGCCAGGGCGAGCAGGGCGGCGGCCAGCCCGATCAGTCCCCAGCGGTGCTTGTGGCGGAGCTCCCAGAGGATGGCGGCCGCGGGGGAACGCACGATCTAGGCGTCCGTGGAAGCCGGCGGCACTCCGGATGTCGCGTGTGCCCCCACGTGGGCGACGAAGACCTCGTTCAGGGTCGGGGCGCGTTCCTCGACGACGCGCGCTCCACAGCCGGCCAGCGCGGCTCGCAGCGCGTCCGGGCTCCCGCGAACGACGGCCGTCCAGTCCCGCCCCCGCCCCTCCCAGCGCAGCACGCCGTCCACGGCCGGAGGCTGGACCTTCGTTTCCGCGAGCTGCACGATGACCGCGCGGTGCGACCTCCGGAGGGAGTCGAGCGGCTCGCTCAGCGCGACGGTGCCCTGGCTCATCATCGTGACGTGATCGGCGACCTGCTCGACTTCCTCCAGCAGGTGCGAGGAGAACAGCACCGTGCGGCCCTCGTGGGCGATCGTGCGGAGGATGGCGCCCAGTATGTCGCGGCGGACGATGGGATCGAGGCCCGACGACGGCTCGTCCAGCACCAGGAGGTCGGGCCGAAAGGCCAGCGCGACGAGCAGGCCCACCCGGGCCTTCTGCCCTTTCGAGAGGCTCTTGATCTTCGCCGTGAGGTCGAGGGCGAACCCTCGCCGCAGCTCCTCGGCGTAGGCTTCGTCCCAGGCGGGATAGAACGCGCGCGAGTACCGGATCAGCTCGTCCACGCGCATCCAGCCCGGGAGGTCGTTCTCCTCGGAAAGGTAGCCGATTCGCGACAGGACACCGACCGGGTCGGCGACCGGATCCAGGCCGAACACGCGCACCGAGCCGCTCTCCGCCCGGAGCAGACCCAGGACGTGGCGGATCAGCGTCGTCTTGCCCGCCCCGTTCGCGCCCACCAGGCCGTGAACCACCCCGCGCGGCACGGACACGCTCACCGACGCGAGGGCGGTCCTGGCCCCGAAGCGGCGCGTCAGCCCGGACACGGTGATGACGGAATCGGCCATGAGCGAACCAGCCGGGGATGTCTCTAGTCGGCTTCCCGATATTAGCCTCGGCGCACGGGCGGGAGCGGGACGCCGCCCGTAGAATCGATCAATCTCATGAGTCTCGGCGCGGGGCGACGATTCGGGCACTACGAGATCCTCGCGCCCCTGGGCGCCGGCGGAATGGGCGAGGTGTACCGGGCGCGGGACCACCGGCTCAAGCGCGACGTCGCGATCAAGGTGCTGCCGGAGACCCTGGCCCGCAACCCGGACGCACTCGAGAGGTTCGAGCGCGAGGCCCTTGCCGTCGCGGCCCTCTCCCATCCGAACATCCTGTCGATCCACGACTTCGGCACGGAGGGCGAGGTCTCCTACTCGGTGATGGAGCTGCTCGAGGGTCAGACCCTGCGGGCCGCGCTCGACTCGGGTCCTCCCTCCGAGGCCCAGGTGCTGGAGTGGAGCACCCAGATCGCCCGGGGCCTGGCCGCGGCGCACGAGAAGGGCATCGTCCACCGGGACCTGAAGCCGGAGAACCTCTTCGTGACGAAGGGCGGCCACCTGAAGATCCTGGACTTCGGGCTGGCAAAAGTCGCGAAGACCTCCGCCGCCTGGAACGTCTCGAGCGCGCCGACGGAGTCGGGACACACCGAGCCGGGGACCCTGCTGGGAACCGTCGGCTACATGTCGCCGGAGCAGGTGCGGGGCCTGCCCGTCGATCATCGATCGGACATCTTCTCGTTCGGGGCGGTCCTCTACGAGATGCTCTCGGGCCGGAAGGCGTTCCGGCGAGAGACGGCCGGGGACACGATCGCGGCGATCCTCAAGGAGGAGCCTCCGGAGCCGACCGCGTCGGCGGACCGCCTGTCGCCGGAGATCTCGTGGGTCATGCGGCGGTGCCTCGCGAAGAGCCGGGACGACCGCTTTCAGTCGGCCTCGGACCTCGTCTCCGCCCTGTCGGGCTCCTCGTCGGGGTCTCGAGGCGAGAGGCCTTTCGCCACCTCGTCTCCCGTCCCGGTCGCGGCGGGCCTGAAGGGGATCCACGGCGCGGCCGCGGTGGCGGTCGTCGTCGCGCTCCTCGCGGCGGGAGCGCTGTACCGGCGCTCGGTGGCCTCGCGCCCGGCCGCCGGCCCGTCCATCGCCGTCCTCCCGTTCCTCAGCCTGACGGGTGAGAAGGAGCACGAGGTCTTCGCCGACGGCATCTCCGACGACCTCATCAACCTGCTGTCCAAGATGCGACCGCTCCGGGTCATCGCGCGGACCTCGTCCTTCTCGTTCAAGGGCAAGACGGTCGACATCGCGACCATCGCCAGGACCCTGAAGGTGTCGCATGTGCTCGAAGGCAGCATCCGGTGGACGGGCGACCGGATCCGCGTCGCGGCGCACCTGATCCGCGCCTCCGACAGCAGCGACGTCTGGTCGGAGACGTACGACCGCCCGCTCGGAGACGTCTTCGTGGTGCAGGACGAGATCTCGGCGGCGGTGGCGGCGCAGCTCGAGGTGAAGCTCCTGGGCGCGGCGCCGAAGACGAAGCCCGTCGATCCGAAGGCGTACGGGCTGCTGCTCCAAGCCAAGCAGCTGGGCGACCTGGGGACGAAGGAAGGCTACGAGCAGGCCCGGGAGCTGCTCGAGAAGGTGCTCGTGATCGCGCCCGACTATCCCCGGGCGTGGAACGAGATGGCGTTCTACCATCTGATCCAGGCGTTCCGAGGGTGGAGTCCCAGACACGAAGCGCTGGAGAAGGCGCGCCAGGCCACGGCGAGGGCTCTGGCCATCGACCCGCGGGAGCCCCGGTCTCACGCGCGGCTGGCCGACATCTCCCTCTCCGAATCCGACCTGGCCGGCGCGGCGCGGCACGCGCAGCGGGCTCTGGAGCTCGATCCGGCCTGCAGCCCCTGCCTGAGCGTCGCGGCGAACCTCCTCGCCCAGCTCGGCCGCACCGAGCGCGGCGTCGAGGTGTACGAGTTCCTGACGGCGAGGAATCCGGTGGCCCCGATCGAGCTCGTCAATCTCGGCCTGAGCTATCTGGAGGCCGGCTCGTACGACAAGGCGATCTCGACGTTCAAGACGGTCCTCCAGCTCACGCCGGGGCGGCGCTCCGCGCTGCATGGGCTCATACACGCCTACCTGCTCTCGGGGAGGCCGGAGGAGGCGATGGTCTCGATCCCGGAGCAGAAGGACGAGAAGCCGCGGGCGGTCAACCTGGCCATGGCTCTCCACGCCCTCGGAAGGAAGGCCGAAGCCGAGGCGGCGCTCGCGAACGTGATCGAGACGTACGGTCAGGAAGACCCCTACGACGTCGCCTGTGTGCTCGCCTTCCGCGGCGAGCGGGACGCCGCCTTTTCCTGGCTCGAGAAGTGGGCGGCCCGGTCCGGGGCGTTGTCGGCGCTCGCGACCGCGCCTCTTCTCCGGAACCTCCACGCCGACCGGCGCTGGCTTCCGCTCCTGCGGCGGTTCGGGTACGCGCCGGAGCAGCTCGCGGTGATCCGGTTCGACCTGCCGGCGCTTCCGAAGGAGGCGGCCCCGGCTCCCTGACGCGGTCCGAACGCGGCGGTCGACACCGCCGACTGACTAAGATCCGCCTAGGCCTGACAGCATGAGCACGTCGGTGATGCGCCCTCCGCCGCGATCCTTGCGCGACGCCCTGCGGGAGGCTTGCCGCGCGCTGCTCTTCGCCCTTCTCGCAAGCCGTGCGGCCGCGGCGCAGGAATGGACGCCGACCCGGGCCTTTCGCGTCTTCAGCAAGTCGACCCACCGGGGGCTTCCGCAGTCCTCGGTCATCTCGCTGGCGCAGGATGTGCAAGGCCTCCTCTGGATCGGCACCCTGGACGGGGCGGCCACCTTCGACGGGCGATCGATCACGCCTGTCGAGGCCGCGCCCGGGGCTCCGGTCCGCGGCGTGATATCGGCCATCGTGCCCTCGAGGTCGGGAGGCGTCGCGGTGGGCTCGTCCGGAGGCGTCCACATCTTCGACGGACGCTCCTGGGCGTTCGTCGCGTCGAGCCGCGGCGTCGGTGCGCTGGCGGAATCGCGCGCCGGGACGCTCTGGATGGCCGACAGCGGCGGCGCGCTCTGGACGCTGGACGGCCGCGGCGCGTGGAAGCGGCATCCGGAGATGAAGGTGCCCGCGATCGACCTTTCGGCGGGCCCGGACGACGCCATCTGGGCCGCGACGGAGCAGGGCGCCATCCGGCTCCGGGAAGGAAGAGCCGAAGCGATCCCGGGCGCGCCGCTTCCGGGACGAGCGGAGACCCTCGTCGCGACCCGGGACGGGCGCGTCTGGGTCGCCACGGACACCGGCGCCGTCCACTGGGCCCGGCCCGGCGGAGACGGGTGGCACGCGGCGTCCATCCCGGGCTGGAAGGGCGGCGCGTTCCGCTGCCTCGCCGAGGACCGGCGCGGGCGTGTCTGGGCCGGCGGATACGGAGGCGGCCTGGCCTTCGGCACCGCCGACGCGCCCTGGACGGTCTGGGGCGCCTCGAACGGCCCGTTCGGGACCGGCGTGATGTCGATCCTGCCCGATCGGGAAGGGAGCGTCTGGTTCGGCATGAACGCCGTCGGCCTCGCGCAATGGGTCGGCGAGGAGTGGTCCCACCGGACGTCGGTGGATCCCGCGGTGCCGGGCCCGCTCCCGCTCTCGGCGTTCGGGGTCGCGCCCGGCCAGACGCCCGGCAGCGTCCTCGTGGCCGCGTTCAACGCCGGCGTCCTACGGCTCGGAGAGGGTCCCGAGCGTCACTACGGGAAAGAGGAAGGCCTCACCGAGGACGTCCGCGCCGTCGTGGAGCCGCAGCCCGGCGTGCTCTGGGCGGGCGCGCGCTCCGGGCTCTTCGAGTCGCGGGACGGGAAGGCCTTCCGCCGGGTTCTGACTCTGCCGGGCGGCTTCGTGATGGGGTTCTTCCGCAGTCCCCAGGGCCGCTGGTACGCCGCCACCACGACGGAGGGCGCCTACGAGAACGAGGGCGGAGAGTGGCGGAAGGCAGAGTCGATCAACGCCGGGCTCGACGGCAAGCACGTCCGCGGCATGACGTGGCTCCGGAACGGCGAGCTTTGGGTGGCGACGCTGCGTGGCATCAGCGTCTTCCGGGCGGGCGAAGAGCCCGTGCAGCTGACCTCGAAGCTCGGCCCGGCCCTCCTCGATTCGGTGAACGCGGTGCTCGAGGTGTCGGACGACGAAGTCTGGGCGGGCGGGACCGGTGGCATCGCGGTGCGCAGGAAGGGTGCCTGGCGCCGCATGACCGGGGCGGACGGACTCCCCGGACAGACCGTCTACTCCCTGGCCCGCGGGCCCGGCGGCGCCGTGTGGGCGGGCGGATCGGGCGGCGTCGGCCGCTACGAGAACGGGCGCTTCAGGACCTGGGACTCGCGCTCGGGTCTCCTGCAGGAGGAGTGCAACCTGAACGGCCTCCTGGTGCAGCCCGACGGGTCGTGTTCGTCGGCGCGATGGGTGGGCTGGCCCGTTTCGACCCGACGGTCCAGCCTCTCCCGGCTCCCCCGCTGCGCCTCGCCTGGCGCGCGACGCCGGAACGCGGCACGGACGGCGTCGCGTCTCTCGCGGCCTCCGAGCGGGCCCCTCCACCTGCGCTGGTCGGCGCCGTCGCTCGGCACCCGACCGGTGCAGTACCGCGTGCGCGTGCCGCGGCTCAGGGAGGCGTGGTCGGCACCGCAGTCCGACGACCACCTCGACGTGGAGAACCTCGCCGCGGGGAGGTGGTCCGTGGAGGTCGAGGCCCGGCTGGAAGGAACGGACGAATGGACCGCGCCTCTGCGGCTCGACGTGACGGTCGCGCCCCACTGGCACGAGACGCTGCTGGCGCGCGCCGGGCTGCTGGCGCTGATCGGCGCGGCCCTCTTCGGCGTCGTGCGCCTCCGGATGCGCGCGCTGCAACGGCACGCCGCGGTGCTGGAAGAGACCGTGCAGGAGCGCACCGCGCTGCTCCGGGAGTCGGAGCAGCAGGCGCTCGCGGCCAACCGCGCCAAGAGCACCTTCCTCGCGAACATGAGCCACGAGCTCCGCACCCCGCTCAACGGAGTGCTCGGCTTCGCGCAGCTCCTGGCCCGGAGGAAGGGTCGCGACGCCGAGGACCGCGAGGGGCTGGACGTGATCCTGAAGAGCGGCGAGCACCTCCTCGGGCTCATCAACGACGTGCTGTCGCTCTCGAAGATCGAGGCCGGGCGCGTCACGCTGGAGAAGGCCCCGTTCGACCTCGGCGCGATGGTCCGGGACGTCGAGGACGTTCTCGAGCTCCGGGCAGAGGCGAAGGACCTGCTCCTGACCTGCGAGATCGACGGCGCGCGGCTGCCGCAGGCGGTGACCGGCGACGAGGGGCGCCTCCGGCAGATCCTCATCAACCTCCTGGGCAACGCCCTGAAGTTCACCGAGCGGGGCGGCGTCACCCTGCGCGTGAGCTGGCGCGACGGACGGTGCCTGCTCGAGGTCGAGGACACCGGTGCCGGGATCGCGGCCGAGGAGCTGAGCCGCCTCTTCGAGCCCTTCGTGCAGACCGAGACCGGGCGGCGATCGAAGGAAGGTACCGGCCTGGGGCTGGCGCTCTCGCGGGACCTCGCCCGGCTGATGGACGGAGACATCACCGCCGAGAGCACCCCCGGCCGCGGGTCCTGCTTCCGCGTCGACGTCGCGCTGCCCGAGGCGCCCGTGGAGGCGCTCCCGGCCTCGAGGGAAGAGCGTCGCGTCACGGGGCTGGCGCCAGGTCAGGGCGCGATCCGGGTACTCGTGGTGGACGACCTCCCGTTGAACCGCGCCGTGCTCTCGAGACTCCTCCTCTCGGTGGGTTTCGAGGTCCGGGAGGCCGCCAGCGGCGAGGAAGCGCTCGAGGTCTGGAACGGCTGGCGGCCGAGTCTGATCTGGATGGACAAGCGGATGCCCGGCATCGACGGCCTGGAGGTCACACGGCGGATCCGGGCGGCCGAGCGAGAGGCGGGCGGCACGCGCGTCCCGATCCTCGCCCTGTCGGCGAGCGCCCTCGACCACGAACGGGGCGAGATCCTCGCGGCGGGCTGCGACGACTTCGTCGCCAAGCCGTTCCGTGAAGAGACGATCTTCGCGAAGCTGCGCGAGCACCTCGGCGTGAGCTTCGTTTCCGAGGCGGTCGAGCGTCGCGCCCCGACCGGGAGGTCCGGCCCGGAACCGGCACCATTACCGGGTCGAAAGGACACCACCCGGGTGCTGCTCGTCGACGACGATTGGATCTGCCGCGAGGTGGCCTGCTAGGAGCCTGTCCGAGTAAGCGGAAGGGCCGCGTTGCGAGCGCCACGGGCCGAGATTCGAGGCGTCGCGACGACGTGTGATGCCGTAGCGATCATCGAGGAGCGACAACGATGAAGACCGGCCCGTGCCGCCAGCACCGCGAGCCGGAAGGCGAGCGACGAGGGGGAAGGCCGCTTGCGGCGTTCCCCGTCTACCCGAAGGGCGCCAGGTGGTTGCGGGCGATATCGGCGTTGCGAGGCCCTCGGCGGAGAGCCTACTCCAGCAGCTCGGGCCTCGCGCCTGGATCTCGCCCGCAAGCACCTTGGCGCGCGACCCTTCCCATTACTCGGACGGGCTCCTAGCTCCTGAAGGGACACGGCCTCTCGGTCACCGCGACGGCAACGGGCCGCGAGGCGATGGGCCTGCTTTCGAAGGGCGGGTTCGACCTGATCCTGATGGACGTCAACATGCCCGACATGGACGGCGTCGAGGCCGCGCGCCGGATCAGGACGGATCCCGCGCTGAGCGGAACGCCGATCGTCGCGATGACCGCGGAGTCCTTCGACGACGTGCGCGAGCGCTTCGCCGGGACCGGCATCGACGGCTATCTGGGCAAGCCGGTCGACCCCGACGCTCTGGCGGAGGTCCTCGCGCGCTTCATCCCGCCTGGAACCTACCGGGGCCCGGGGCGAGCGACCCCTTCGTCTCCCTCCTGAGGTCTACGAAGGGGTCGCTGCCGTTCAGGCGGAGGCGACGGCCTCCGGCGCCTGGGGCTCGGCCGGCATCGGATACCGCTCCGCCATGAAGGCGCGCCACGGCGCCGCGGCGCTCTCGACGTCGCGTTCGGCGCTGCTTCCGTACGCGTAGAGGTTCAGCCAGGCCATCACCGGACCGCCGCAGTCGGCCGTGCCGAGGACCGCAGCGCCCGGGACCGGCGCCTCCATTCGCACGACGACCGCGTGCGAGTCCGAGCGCTCCACGACTCCGGCGAAGCGCGGCGACCCGGCCGGGGCCTCCACACGGCTGCCGACCGCGGCTCCCGACACACCGAGCGCTTCCTTCAAACCGGTGAAGGCGCGCTCCGCCGGTCCCTCCGTCATCCCCATGAGGTCCGCCATCGAGGCGCGCTGCCCCGCGAAGCCGGCGAGGTAGACGCGCAGCACCTGCAGGAAGGCCGGCCAGCCGCCCTCCAGACTCTCCAGCTGCCCGTCCCAGTCGGCGGCGTCGGTGAAGAGGCTGGTGACCAGGCGCACCACGCACGTGCCGCCGGGGCGCGCCTCCACGAGGATCTCGGTCGCGAGCGACGGCGCGGCGGGCATGTAGTTCGGTGCCTCGCACGCGAAGCGGTGGGGCGGCTCCCAGCCGGTGACGACGCCCTTCGTTTCGCCGCCGCCCATGTAGTGGACGACGGCCCCCCCTTGGCGCTCCTCGATCTCCGCCCGCGTGAACCACGCGGTCGTGCCGTTGCCGGTCGCGATGGCCTGCCACACCTCCTCGGGCGTGCCGGGCACCTCGACCTCGAGCTGGATGAACCGCTTTCCGGGTTCCTTCAGGATGGACATGGAGCCTCCTCCTTCTTCTTGGTCGGCATGGGGTGAGCCGCCACCACGAGCCGGTGCGAGCGCCCGCCCGGCGCCGAGGCGTCGTGGTAGCGCGCGACGAGGTCCGTGACGGCGGCGGTGAGCTCGTCGGTGAACGCCGCGCGCTCGGCGGCGGAGCGGAACCGGATCTCGGCGTCGATCGCGAGCGTGGGCAGCCTCTTGCCCACCTCTTCGGCCTTCCTCGCGAGCGCGGCCACCTCGTGCGCGAGGCGGGCGGCCAGCGCGACGAGGTAGCGCGCGGAGAGGCGATCGCGCGTCTTGCCGGGATCGCACGCGGCATGGCCCATGGCCGAGGGCGAGACCAGGTACGACGTCGCGGTCGCCTGCACGAAGCGCTCGGTCAAGCCTCCCCAGCGGCGCTCCTCGACATGCGTCACCAGGCCATGCGCCTCGAGGAGGCGCAGGTGGTAGTTCACCTTCTGGCGGGTGAGGCCGACGCGCGGCGCGAGCGTGGACGCCGAGCCGGGGGTCGCGAGCTCGGCCAGGAGACGCGCCCGCACGGGATCGAGGGCGACGACGGCCGCGGAGGGATCCTCGATGACGCCGACGTCCATGACCCGGGATTTCAGCAGTGACAAATAAAGTTGTCAAGGCCCCTTCGAGAGAATCGCTTCCGGGCCTCGGGTCGATCCCCGTCGCCGGAGCGGGACCGCCTATCCTTGGCCGGGATGCTCGCTCCCGCCGTCGCCCTCGCGCTGACCCTGGCCCTCCCCGGTCAGGAGGTTCCTCCCCCCGCGGGACCGGCGGCCCCCACGCGCGGGGCCGAGGCGCTCTCGCTGTTCGGCACGGCCGACGACGACCGCCTTCTCGCCTACATCGCCTCCGGGCCGCCGTCGACGAGGACCCGCGTGGACTGCCCCGCCAGCTTCCGCGCGGTCGAGGTCTGGACCTACGCCGAGCACACGCGGCTCGGCGCCGGAGCGCGACTCGTCTTCTTCCGTGGGTCCGGCAGCGGCGAGTTCCGCTACTGGACGATCGCCGATGGCGACTCCGCGCTGATCGCCCCCGACGCGCCGGCGAAGAGCACGCTCGACGACCTCGCCGCGAAGAAGGCCGCGTGCCCCGACGCGCCGCTCGTCCTCGAGGCCGTACAGGCCGTCCGGGCGAGGCAGCGCGACGCCGGGAGCGCGACCGCCGAACGGGACGCGATCCTGGCCGGCCAGAGGGCGCGGCCGACCCCCTCGCCGAAGACCGCGGACGTCTCCGCGCTCCCCGCCGGGGCGCGATCCGGTCGCGCCGAGGCGAATGTCGCTGCCGCGAATGTCGCCGGGGCGGCGCCGCTCCACCTACAGAAGACGCTCCGCTTCCCGGCGATGGGCGCGAGCGCCATGAGGCTCGAGCTCTCGCTGGCTCTGGAGCGTGCCCAGCTGGCGCCACGGCCGATCGGCGACGAGACGTTCTTCGGCGTGGACGTCGCGGGAAAGGTGTCGAAGGGCTCGAAGGTCGTCGACGATTTCCACTACCGCTTCGACTTTCCGGCGTCGTCCCTCTCCGGCCCGACGGTTCCGCTCCAGATCGAGAGAGAGCTTGCTCCGGGCGACTACACCCTGGAAGTGAGGGTGTCCGACCTCTACCGGGCCTCCGGGGCCGTCCTCACCGAGAAGCTCCGCGTACCCGCGGTCGCACAGACGTCGCTCGGCAACGAGGAGCAAGCGGTACGCGACGCGGAACGCCAGGCGGCCACGGCCGCCGCCGAGGCACACGCCGGGGCGGGCCCAGGAGCCGCGGGCGCGATCACGCTCGTCCCGCCGCTCCGGGAGGCGACGACGGGGCGTCTTCGCCTGGAGACGCGCACCAGCTCGTCCGCCATCGCTTATGCCGAGTTCTTCCTCGACGGCGTGCGCGTCCTCACCAAGCGGCGCCCCCCGTTCGAGGTGGACGTGGACCTGGGCGAGGTACCGCGCAAGCACGTGGTGAAAGTGATCGGCCACGCCAAGGACGGCAGCGTCCTCTCGCAGGACGAGCTGACGTTCAACGAGGGTCATGAAGCCTTCCGGGTACGCGTCGTTTCCCCCGAGAAGGGACGCTCGGCCTCGGGGCCGACGTCCGTCGTGGCCGAGGTCTCGATCCCGGGCACCCGCCGATTGAAGCAGCTGGAGATCTACCTCGACGAGACGCGCGCGGCCGTCCTCTACAAGCCGCCGTTCGTCGAGACCATCGACATCCCGAAGAGCGACTCACCCTCCGTCCTCCGTGCGGTGGCCATCCTCGACGACGGCACGTCCGCGGAAGACGTCCGCTACGTCAACGCCCCCGCGCTCCTCTCGGAGGTGAACGTCGACGCGGTGGAGCTTCACACCGCGGTCTTTGCCAAGGGCCGGCCCGTGACGGGTCTCACCCGGGAGAGCTTTCACGTGCTGGAGGACGGCGTGCCCCAGGACATCCAGGGCTTCGAGGCCGTCACGAACCTGCCCCTGGCGCTCGGCCTGGCGATCGACACCTCGGGCTCGATGGAAGACTCGATGGGCGAGGTCCAGAAGGCCGCGACCCAGTTCCTGAAGGACCTGATGACCCCGAAGGATCGCTGCTTCCTGGTCACCTTCGCAGACGAGCCGCGCCTGGTGTCGCGGTTCGCCACCGATCGCGAGCAGCTCGCCCAGGTGCTGGGCGGCCTCCACGCGGAGGGCATGACCGCTCTGTGGGACGCCCTGCAGACCGGGCTCTTCCAGTTCCAGGGAATCCGCGGGCGGAGGGCGTACGTGATCCTGACGGACGGCGACGACACCGCCTCGAAGAGCAAGTTCGACGTCGCCCTCGACTACGCCCGGAAGTCCGGTGTGACGCTCTACTTCATCGGCATGAAGATCCCGCTGGCGCGGATGGACATCCGCTTCAAGCTGAACAGAGCCGCCAAGGAGACGGGCGGCGCCGCCACCTTCATCGATTCGGTGCGTGGTCTCGCGAAGATCTACAAGCAGATCGACGAGGAGCTCCGGAGCCAGTACCTCGTCTCCTACGTCCCGAAGAGCCAGTCGCAGCCCGGCACGTGGCGAAAGGTCGAGGTGAAGATGTCGCCCGACGACCTGACCGCGCGCACGATCGCGGGCTACTACCCCTGAGACGCGATGTCTCCGACGGCCTGTAGAAATCCGGCCTCGTCGTTCGTCGTCGTCGTGAGGGCCGGGCAGAGAGCCTCGCCCGAAAGATCGTTACAGGAGAAGACATGCCGCAGTATCTGGTTGCCGGTTACCTCCCCGACGACTTCGACCCGTCCCAGATGGACGAAGCGACGGGCAGCAGGATCCACGCGCTCAACGAGGAGATGATCGCCGCCGGCGTCAGGAAGTTCGCCTGCGGCCTCGGGGCCACGAAGTCGCTGCGAGCCCAGACCGACGGCGGGGTCCTGGTCACCGACGGGCCATACCTCGAGGCCAAGGAGCACATCGGCGGCTTCTGGATCCTGGAATGCGCCGACATGGACGAGGCGGTGGCCTGGGCGCGCAAGAGCGTCGCCGCCACCCGGGGGCAGGGCGAGGTGCGGGAGATCTTCTTCGTTCCGAAAGGCGAGTAGCGGCGTGCCAGCGAAGAATCCGAAGCGCCTGCCCGGCCCTCGACGCCGATAGCGGCGTTGCGCTGACGTTCGGGCGAAAACGCCTCGTCAGCGCGCCGGGGTGTCGAGAGGCAGGAACGTGCCGTCATCGACGTGCCCGTCCCGCACGTGGTAGAGGGTGACGCCCGAGACGAGGCTGAGCCCCGCCGTGCCGGACGGGCCGGCCACCGCCGCCGCCTGGTGGAATCGCACGCGTCCGAGCGTCGTCTCGAGCGCGATCGTCTCCCTCACGTGCATGTGCCCGCCGAGCGCGATCTCGAGGCGGCGCGGCGCGATCTTCGCGAGCACGTCGCCGGTATTGGAGACGACGTGGCGGTACTGCATGTGTCCGTCGATGCGGATCAGCGACGGCGCGGGCCCGTCCTCCGTGTAGCCCGAGAGCGCATCGATCGAGGTCGCGAGCGGGATGTGGCTGAACGTGACGACCCCGGTGGCAGGGGGCACACGCGCGAGGTCCTTGGCGAGCCACGCGAGCTGCTCTTCGTCGACGTGCCCGTAGTACCAGAGGTCCGCCATGTCGACGGTGTCGAGGCCGACGAAGTGGAGGCCGCCCCAGTCGAAGGAGTACGAGTCGGGCCCGAGCATCCGCCGGTACATCGCGCGGCCGTAGAGCGGGTTCTCGGGGCTCACGAGCGAGAGGTGGCGCTCGATGCCGAACATCTCGTGGTTGCCGGGCACGGTGAAGACCGGCACGGGGAAGCGCGCGAGCTCCGTCACGACCATGTCGTAGTAGCCCTGGGCCTTCGCCTCCGGCACGCGAAGCGCGTCGCGCACGAGGTCACCCGTCAGGATCATGAAGTCGGGCTTCTCCCTCTCCACGATCTCGCCCAGGCGCCTCATGCGCGGCAGGCTCCTCTCGTCGAGGTGGGTGTCCGACGCGTGGAGGAACGTGAACGTGGAGGTCTTCACGCGCGGCTCGAGCGCGAAGTCGACGGGCTCGCCGACGGTACCGAGCGGCACCCAGCGGCGCTTCGATGCGAAGCCGTCGGGCACGCTCACGAACACGAGCCGTGCGTCGGCCGCGAGCGTCAGCTCGTAGCGACCATCGGCCCCCGTGACGGCGATGCCGTGCTGATCGGAGACGGCGACTCCGGCGACTCCCGGCTCGCCGGCATCGCGCCGACCATTCCGGTTCGCGTCGTCGAAGACGACGCCGCGGAGGGGGTGCGCGGGCGCGGACGTGGCGGGCGGCCCAGGCGCACCGAGGAGCGGCGCGATGACGAGCAGGAGCGCGGGCACGGTCACGGTGTCGCCGGGCCCGTGAAGAGATGGTTGATGAAGGTGAATACGTCCCGCACGTCGACCGAGACAACGGCCACGTCGGCCGCGCCGACCCAGGCGGGCCCGTTCGCGAAGAGGAAGCTGATGAGAGTGACGATAGCACCCGGCCCACGAGGCCCTCGTCCCGACCCACCCGTGCCAGACTCTGCCGCAGCCGGCCCCCCCGGTATCGATTCCACCGTCAGGACGTGCAACGTGATGGCGTTCTACCACCTGATCCAGGCGTCCCGCGGCTGGAGCCCCAGGCCACCCGGCAGGCGTTGACCATCGACCCACGCGAGAGCACGGCCGCGAACGTGGCGGCGAACCGGCCGCCGCCTTCCCCTGGCTCGAGACGTAGGCCGCGAGCTCCAGGCCCTCTCGGCCGCGCCGGAGAGGAGGGGGCTCGGCATGTCAATATTGGGCGAGCACGACCGTGAACGGATCCCACCTACAGACACGCACCCTGACCGACGCCCTCGATCTCGTGGATGCCGTGCTCCGCGCCCGGCGCACCCGTCTGGTCGAGTCCCCGGACAGGCGATCGCTCGCCGGCTGCTTCGCGCCCCGGCCGGCGAAAGGCCTCCAGAGCTTCGTCTGCACCGCGTCCGAGTACGACGAGACGGCCGCCCTCATCGTCAAGATCGAGCCGGCGCTCCTCGGTCTCCTGCAACGCCCCCTCACCGACCGGGATTTCGGCCTCGTCGGACACAGCGGCCTGGACCTCCGGTTCGAGACCGACCCGAACGGCGCGGAGCGCACCCCTCTTCCCCTCGCGGACGGGTCCACCGTCACGGGGGCGCACGTCACCTCGATGGACGGCGTTCTCTACTCGAGCGGGCTGATCAGCCTTCCCACGCTCGACGGGAGGCTCGTCTACCTGTGGCAGCCCGCCCAGCCGCCCGAGGGCGACGCGGCCCGGATCGCCGCCTCGATCCTCGAGAAGCGCGGCAGGCCCACCGTGGAAGGGATCTCCGTCACGTTCCCTCTGGCGCGCACAGACAGGCTCCTCGACCACGCCTGGGTCGGCCGCCTGCGGAGCGAGGACGGCCTCCATTCCGTGACTCGCTTCGTCAGCAGCGGCGCCGCCATCCTCGACGAGAACGGGTTCTTCTCTCGAGAGACCCAGGTCGTGAAGACGAAGTACCGGTGCGTACCCACCGAGCGCCACCGGGTGACCATCGACGGACCCTTCGTCGTCTTCCTCGCCGACACCTCGGGAGTCCACGCCGCGGCGTGGTTCGATCGCGACAGCTTCGGCGAGAGGTCCCTGGAGCCGTTTCGCGCCGTCGACCTCGCTCCGTCCGACCGGGTCGCTCCGCCCGTCCCGGTCGCTCCGCCCGTCGAGGTCGCGCCGCCGGGCCCGACGGCTCCGCCGGTCCGGGTC
>CAYLNK010000024.1:0-20808 GCA_964384675.1 uncultured Holophagales bacterium
CCAGCCGCGCCGCCGTGCCGGGCGAGGCCGCCTCGAGCGCCGGGAGCGTGCGCCGGCGGATCCGGTTCCTGACGAAGCGCTCGTCCTCGTTCGTCTCGTCCTCCCGCCACCGCACGTCCGCGGCGGCGAGGTGCGCCCGGAGCTCGGCGCGGGTGAACGGCAGGAGCGGGCGGACGACGCCGTCGGCCCGGCGCGGGCGGATCCCGCCGCGTAAACGCCCGGAGCGCCGCTCGAGGTTCAAGAGGACCGTCTCGGCCTGGTCGTCCAGGGTGTGGCCGGTCGCGACCAGCGTCCCGTCCCCCAGCTCGGCGGCGAGGAGGAGGAGCGACTCGTAGCGCAGCCTCCGGGCCGCGGCCTCGAGGCTCTCGCCGGGGTCCCTCATCTTCGAGACCTCCACGGGCCGGTACGCGAAGACGAGGCCGAGGGACCGGGCGAGGTCGGCCGCCGCCCGCGCGTCGGCATGCCCCGCCTCGCCGCGGAGTCCGTGGCCGACGTGGGCCGGCACCAGGACGATCCCGCGCTCCGCGGCGTACGGTACGAGGAGCGTGAGGAGAGCCGTGGAGTCGGAGCCGCCCGAGCAGGCCACCACGACCCGACCGGTGCCCGCGACGAGGCCCGTGGCGTCGAGGTGTGCGGCGAGCCGGCGGGCGAGCGGGAGGGTGTCGGTCACGGCGGTTCGGACGGGAAGCTGGTGGCGGTGGGCGGACTCGAACCGCCGACACGGGGCTTATGAGACCCCTGCTCTGCCGACTGAGCTACACCGCCTGGGTCGCGCCCGGCCGCTCCGGCCGCGGCGGGCGGCGGATGATAGCAGCTTCGCTCCGGCGCATGCGGGGCTAAGATGCCACCAGATGGCCAGGGAAGAGCCCGAAGAGGAGAAGCCCAAGGAGCTCATCTGCTCGCGGTGTGAGCGGATCTGCGACCCGATCGAGGTCGAGACCTGCCCGAGCTGCCTGCGCCTCTTCTGCATCTACTGCAACTACCGGATCGGCGGGCGCGACTACTGCAGCCGCGGTTGTGGCGACGTCTTCTTCTTCGGCGGCGACTTCGGCGAGGACGACGCCCCGGAGGAATAGCGGTGCGGCTCTTCGTCGCGCTGCCGGTGGAAGACCCGGCGCTCGCCGACGGGCTGGCCGGGGTCGCGAGGGACCTCGCACCTGCCGGCGCCCGGGGGATCCCGCGGCACCAGCTCCACTTCACGCTGAAGTTCCTGGGCGAGGTCGAGGAGGCCCGGCTCGGCCCGGCGCGGGAGGCGACGCGAGCGGCTGCTGGCCCGGCGTTCCGGCTCGAGCTCGCCGGGCTCGGCACGTTCCCGCCGCGCGGTCCGGCCCGGGTCGTCTGGGCCGGCTGCGGGAGCGGTGCGGACCCGCTGGTCGACCTCGCGGCGCGGGTCGAGGCGTCCTTCGCCGCCGCCGGGTTCCCTCCCGAGCCGCGGCCCTTCTCCCCGCACCTGACGATCGCTCGGGTCAAGGACCCGGTTGCCGGGAGCCGCGTCGCGCGCGCGGTCGCCGCCCGGAGCCTCGAGAGCTTCGGAACCCTCGAGGCCCGCGAGGTGGTCCTGTTCCAGAGCGTCCTCTCGCCGTCGGGACCTGCCTACACGCCGCTCCTGCGGGTCCGGCTGGGCGCGACCTCGGATTCCGCCTGCTAGAGTCCCGGCGCATCCGGTCGGAGGAGGCTCGATGAGCGTCGCGCGCGAGGGATCCATCGCCGAGTTCACGACGAAGGCGGTCGTCACCGGGGTCCTCCTGGGGCTCGTCTTCGGGGCCGCGAACGCGTACCTGGGGCTGCGCGTCGGGCTGACCGTCTCGGCGTCGATCCCGGCGGCCGTCCTCACCGTGGCGCTCTTCGCGCTGGCGGGGAAGAAGGGGACGATCCTCGAGGCGAACCTCTCCCAGACCATCGGCTCGGCGTCCACCTCGCTTGCTTCGGGGACGATCTTCACGATCCCGGCCCTCTTCCTCTGGGGGATGGCGCCGCCGTACCTCCAGGTGGTGGTCCTCTGCTTCCTCGGAGGCGTGCTGGGCCTCGCCGCGATGATCCCGCTCCGCCGGCTCCTGATCGTGGAGGCGCACGACGAGCTGCCGTACCCGGAGGGGACCGCGTGCGCCGAGGTGCTGCGTGCCACGGCCACGGAATCGAAGGGGAGCGTCTGGATCTTCCGCGGCATGGCGGTCGGCGCCGCCGTCAAGCTGGTCGTCTCGCTGGCGTTCCTCGTCCCGAACGAGATGGGCTTTCCGCTGCCGTTCCTGCCGAAGGCCGAGCTGGCGCTGGAGCTCGCCCCGGCGCTCCTCGCGGTGGGCTTCATCCTCGGCTACCGCCAGTCGAGCGTCCTCGTCGCCGGCTCGCTCATCTCGTCGATCGTCCTGATCCCCCTCATCGCCTGGATCGGCTCGGGCCTGACGGCCCCGCTGTACCCCGAGACCGCCAAGCTCGTCTCGGAGATGAGCGCCGGCGCGATCTGGTCGCGCTACGTGCGCTACATCGGCGCCGGAGCCGTCGCCACGGCGGGGATCCTGACGGTCCTGAAGAACCTGCCGACGATGGTCGGCGCGTTCACGGCCGTGGCCCGCGGGCTCCGGAAGGGGAGCTCTTCGGGAAGCGGGGCGGAGACCGATCGGGACCTCCCGGGCGGCTTCGTGGTGGGCGGCATCCTCCTCGTCATCCTCACGGCGGGCCTCGTGCCGGGGGTCTTCGCGGGCGGGATGGGGCCGGCGCAGCGCGCGGTCTGCGCGGCGGGGGTCGGTGTCTTCGGGGTCCTCTTCGTGGCCGTGGCGGCGCGGATCGTCGGCATCGTCGGCGTCTCCTCGCAGCCGACGTCGGGCATCACGCTGGTGACTCTCCTCGGTGTGGCGTCGGTCTTCGCGGCGGCCGGCTGGGTCGACGCCGGGGCGCGCGCCGCCGTGCTGACGGTCGGGACGATCGTGGCGATCGCGGCGTCGAAGGCGGGTGACATCTCGCAGGACCTGAAGACCGGGTTCCTGGTCGGCGCGACGCCGGCCAGGCAGCAGCTCGGACAGCTGATCGGAGCGTCCTTCGCCTGCTGGGCCGTGGCGGCGACCGTCCTCCTCCTCGGCAACGCCTACACGTTCGGCTCCAAGGAGATCCCGGCCCCGCAGGCCACGCTGATGAAGACGATCATCGAGGGCGTCCTCGCCGGATCGCTGCCGTGGGGGCTCGTCCTCTCCGGCGGGGGCCTCGCGCTGGGCGCGATGCTCTGCGGCGTCTCGGGCCTGGCGTTCGCGATCGGCGTCTACCTGCCGCTCGCCTCGATGGCGCCGATCTGGGTGGGGGGCTGCGTGCGCGCGTTCCTCGACAGGAGCCGGCCGGCGGGCGGCGCGACCAGCGAGAGCGATCCCGGCGTCCTCGCGGCCTCGGGCCTGGTGGCCGGGGAGGGGCTCGCCGGCGTCCTCGTGGCCGCGCTCGTGGGACTGAAGCTGGCCCCGAAGTCGATGGATCCGCGCCTCCCGGGCCTCCTCGGCGAGGTCGGTGCGTTGGCCGTCCTTTCGCTCGTCTGCTATTTCCTGGTGCGCGCGGGACGGAGCGCCGAGAAGTCCTGACCACCTTTTGGCGCTAGCATCGGAGGCGGACGCTGAGGAGGCTCCCCATGCGCGTGCTGTACGTCCTCCACATCCAGGTGGACCCGGCCGTCGAGGCGGAGTGGAAGACCTGGACCGTCGAGAAGCACATCCCGGACGTGCTCGCCGAGGCCGGGTTCACGCGCGCCTCCCTCTACGGCATCGACAGCCCCGAGGGGGAGTGGCCCGGCTACGTCGTCATCTACTCCCTCGACTCGTACGACGAGCTGCAGCGCTACCTGGCGAGCCCCGCGCTCGTGAGGCTCCGGAACGACGTCACCTACAAGTACGGCGCCCGGGTACGGATCACGCGCGAGGTGCTTCGCCAGGAGGCGGTGGTCCACCCGGCGACACCGGCTCCAGCGTGACGACGGCGTTGTAGTCCGGCACGCCCGACTCGGCGTCCCCGTCGCCCTTCGGGACGACGTCGTTCCCTTCTGGCCAGTGCACCTGCAAGTTCCCCGGCTTGATCGGGGCGAGTCGCGCGAAGCCGTCGAACGTGGCGGCGCCGTTGCGCAGGCGGATGGGCGCGCCGTCGACGAGCCCGAGGCGCGACGCGTCGTCCGCCGAGATCAGGACGTCGCGGCGGCGAGCGCCGTTGAGGGGATCGCGGTCGCGATGCACCATCGAGTTGAACTGCTTCCCGCGGCGCGTCGAGACGAAGAACGAGCCGTCCGGGAGCGACCGCTCCGGCGGCGCGACGGCCTGGAAATGGCCCTTGCCGTCGGGCGTCGCGAAGCGTCCGTCGGCCGCGAGGCGCGGGCCGCCCCACTGCACTGCGTCGCCCCCCTTCGCGAGCCCCTCGATCCCCGCGTAGAGCGGCTGCGTCCGGGCGATCTCACGGCGGACCCCGGCCGTATCGCGGGAGTCGGCGCCGAGGAGCGCTCCGGCCCGCACGGGGTGCGCGGCCGCGGCCACCTCCAGGAGCACCTGCCACTCGGGACGGGCCTCGCCGATCCGCCGGCCCGGCACCTCGGGGGAGAAGAGGATCCGCCGCTCCGTCGACGTCTCCGTGCCGCCGCCCGGCATCTCGTACCGCGTGGTGGCCGGGAGGAGGAGCACCTCCTCCAGCGGATCGACGAGCATCTGCGACGTCACCACGATGTCCTGGTGCACGCGGAACGGGATCCGCGCGAGGGCCGTTTCCACGCGAGGCGGGTCGGGCAGGGTCTCGAGGAAGTTCCCGCCGATCGACCAGAGGACGTCCAGCTCGCCGCGCCCCGCGGCGTCGAGCGCCTGCACCGCGTTCAGCCCCTTCGTCGACGGGATCGGGAAGCCCCAGACGGCCTCCACCCGCGCGCGGCTCTCGGCGTCCAGACCGCCGCCGGGCAGCGCGTTCGGCACGCAGCCCACCTCGGCCCCGCCCTGGACGCCCGAGTGGCCGCGGATCGGCATCAGGCCGGTGTGCGCCGGGCCGACCCAGCCGCGCGCGAGAGCCAGGTTCGCGACGGCGCGCACGGTGTCCGAGCCGTGCCCGTGCTGGGTGAGCCCCATCGACCAGACGAGGATCCCGGTGCGCGCCTCGCCCAGGAGCCGGGCGAAGCGGAGCATCTCGCCGGACGTCGCGCCCGAGAGGCGCTCGAGCTCCGGGAACGCCTGCGCGTCGAGCGACGCCTTCCAGGCGTCGAAGCCGGCGGTGCGGCTCTCCACGAACGTGCGGTCGACCCAGCCGTTCGAAAGGAGGTGCTTGCCGACCCCGTTCAGGAACGCCAGGTCGCCCCCCGTGTGGACCTCGAACCAGTGGTCGGCGAGGCGTGTGCCGAAGACCGCGCTCTCGGTCTCCGACGGGACCCAGTAGCGCTCGAGGCCCGGCTCGCGGTACGGGTTCACCACCGCCACGCGCGTCCCGAGCTTCCGGGCGCGGTGGAGGTACTTCGTCGTGACCGGCTGGTTGTTCGGCGTGTTGGAGCCGAAGAAGACGATCAGATCCGTCCCGAGCCAGTCAGAGTACGAGCAGGTCGTCGCGCCCCACCCGATGGCGCCCTTCAGCGCGACGGTCGACGGGGCGTGGCAGAGGCGCGCGGAGTTGTCGACGTTGTTCGTCCCGAGGAAGCGGGCGACCTTCCCCGCCACGTAGTACGTCTCGTTGGTGAGTCCGCGCGACGTGACGTAGAACGAGAGGCGGGCCGGGGGGACGCCGGAGAGGCGGCGAGCCGCCATGTCCACGGCCTCGCCCCAGGTGATCCGTGTGAAGCCTCGCTCGCCGCGCCGGCGGCGCATCGGGTACGGGAGGCGGCCCAGGTCGCGCAGGGCCTTCGAGGAGAGGCGGCGGAGCGCGGCCACGTCGCCGAGGAGGGCAGGCTCGAGCGCGGGCTGGGTATTGGTGCGCAGGAGGTCGAGCCGCACCATGCAGAGGTGGACGCCGTCGATCGTGTGGTCGCGGATCCCCTTGGTGCCGAGGGCGCAGCCGTCGCAGACGCCCTGGGTCAGGATGCGCCACGCGTACGGGATCTGGTCGCGGTTCTGCCAGGCGATGCGGGCCATGTCGCGGAAGTGGTGGGGCTTCGTGTGGCCGAGCCCGGCGGGGGAAAGGCTGGCCCAGCGCTTCGGGGTGAGCGACATGCGACGGATTCTCACCGAAGGACGGGTACGATCGGCACACCGTGATCAGGATCCGGTCCGCCGCGCGGGTGCTCGGCCTCCTCTTCGCGCTGGGCGCGGGGGTCTCCGCCGGCGCGCCGCCCGACACGCTCGTGGTCCTGACCGACCGGGACGTGGAGGGGCTCGACCCGCACACCGCGGGGGGGCTGGCTCAAACCCGATGGGTGATCGCGAACCTCTACGAGTCCCTCGTGGCGACCGACGCGGAGATGGTGCTGCGGCCCGGTCTGGCGGACTCCTGGAGCAACCCGGACGAGCTGACCTGGGACTTCCGGATCCCCGCGGGGGTCCGCTTCCACGGCGGCGGCATCCTCCAGGTGGAGGACGTCGTCGCCAGCCTGGAGCGCGCCCGCTCCGATCCGGCGTCGGTCCTCCGCTCGGCGCTCTCGGTGGTCTCCGAGATCCGGGCGATCGGGCGGGACGTCGTGAGGCTGCGGACACGCGAGCCGGACGCCTTCTTCCCGTCCGGTCTCGTCGACGTACCGATCCTGGCGAAGCGCTGCCTCGAGGCGCCGGCCGGCCTGGAGGCGTCCTCCTGCGGCACGGGCCCGTACCGGCTCCTCTCGCGTACGCCGGGCGCGTTCGTCGACCTCGTCCGCTTCGACGGCTACCGGAGGGGTCCGGCGTCGATCGCCCGGGCCCGCTTCGTCTCGCGCTCCATCACCGATCCCGACGTGCGCTCGCTCATCCCGGCCGGAGCCCGGGTCGTCTTCGGCGGCGCGTTCGGGGCGAAGGAGAACGCCCGGCTGGGGAAGGAGTTCGTGCGACGGGTGAGCCCCGGCCTCTCGATGACGTACCTGGGCTTCGACCTCCGCGAGGCGATGCCCGCCGGGCTGAAGACGCGTGGCGGGCCACGGTCTAATCCGTTCCGCGATCCGCGCGTACGCAAGGCCTTCGCCCTGGCGATCGGCTCCTCCCGGCTCACGGCGATCGAGGAGGGGTCGATCCCGTCCCAGCCGGTGCCGGGCTTCGTCTTCGGCTTCGATCCGTCGCTCCCGGCACGCCGGGAGGACCACGAGGCCGCCCGCCGGCTGATCCGCGAGGCCGGATACCCCCACGGCTTCGACCTGGACCTCGACGTGAGGACCGTCATGGCGGGCTATGCCGCTCCGGTGGCGGCCGACCTCGCGCAGATCGGCATCCGGGCCCGCGTCCGGACCCTCCCCGAGAAGGAGTATTTCGGCCGGGTGGAGGGCGGCCGCTCGGCGCTCTACATCCTCCGGTTCTCGTGCCGGACCGGCGACGCCCAGGAGTTCCTCGACAAGTGGGTCCACTCGCGGGACGAGCCGCGCGGGCTCGGGCTCTTCAACTTCTCGTACGCCGTCTGCCCGGTGGCGGGGCTCGACGCCGCCATCGAGGCCGCGCGGCGCGAGCTGGCGGCCCCGGTCCGCCAGGCGAAGCTCCAGGCCGTGCTGCGGCGCGTCATGGAGGAGAACCTGCTGGTGCCGCTCCTTTCGCGGCGCAACACGTCGTTCGCCTCGCCGGACGTCGACTGGCTGCCGCGGGCCGACAACTACCACCTGGTCTACGACATCAAGCTGCGCCGCTGACGGCTACGCCCGCACGGCCCAGCGCAGCTTCGCCGACGCCGAGCGGGGGTTGGCGCGGCGCTCCTCGGGTCCGGCGCGGATCACGTCGGGGGCGACCGCCCGGTAGGTCCCGTCCTTCAGCCCGGCCTGGAACGCCTTCTTCACGAGCCGGTCCTCCCCCGAATGGAAGCTCAGGAGCGCGACACGCCCGCCCGGGCGGAGCGCCGACGGCAGCTGCGCGAGGAGCGCCGAGAGCGCGGTCAGCTCGTCGTTGACGCGGATCCGGAGCGCCTGGAACGTCCGCGCGACCGGCGAGTCGCCCTCCTCGCGGCGCGTCCGTTCCGGCAGCGTCTCGAGCGCCGCGCGGACCGCGGCCGCGAGAGCGGTCGTCGTGGCGATCGGCTCTCTCTCCCGCGCCTCGACGATCGCGCGCGCGATGGCGGCGGCATGCGGCTCGTCCGACAGGTCGGCGAGGAGCCGCGCGAGCTGGGTCTCGGAGAGGCGCGCCAGCACGGTCGACGCGGGGGCGCCGTGCGCCGGGTTCATTCGGAGATCGAGCGGGCCGTCGCGCTTGAAGGAGAAGCCGCGCGCCGGGTCGTCGAGCTGCATCGACGAGACACCCAGGTCCGCCAGGAGGACGTCGACGCCGTCCGCCGCGCCGGTCTCGTGGAGGACGCGGGAGAGGCCGGCGAAGCTCCCGCGGCGGACCGTGAGGGCGGCGTCCGGGAGGCCGTCGCGGCGGAGGCGCTCGGCGGTGCGGGCGATCTCGATCGGGTCGACGTCGAGGCCGATGAGCCGGCCCCCCGGTTGGAGCCGCGCGAGGAGCGCGCCGGCGTGCCCGCCGTAGCCGAGCGTCGCGTCGACGGCCACCTCGCCGGGCCGCGGCGCCAGGACCTCGAGCACCTCGGGGAGGAGGATCGGGACGTGGCTCCCGGCCGGCGTCTTTCCCGAGTCGAGCACCTTCCGCACGGTCTCGGGATATCGCTCCGGGTCCCGCTCCTTGTACTTCTCGTCGAACCGCCGCGGGTGCGTGCCGGCGTAGCGAGCCCGGCGGCGTCGCTCCGGGGGTGGGGTTCCTGTGCGCTCGTTCACTACCTCGACGGCCTCCACGGTGGGATCATGCCGCCAGCCGACACTCGTTCGACAGGAGGGATCGTGTCCCACCGCCTCGTAACCAGGCTCCTCGGTCTCGTCCTCCTGGCCGCGGGGACGGGTTTCGCGCAGCTCCCGCCACCTCCGCCGGTCCACGTGTCGCAGGTCCCCGAGCCGATCGCGCGTCCGGAGGCGCCGGAGCCCCTGGCGCCGACGGCCTGTCCCACCGGGATCATCCCGAATCTCAGGATCACGGGCTTCGGCTGCGACGGCTCGGTCTGCTCCACGACGTACGCCTGGGACGCGCCGGCCGGGGCGGACGGCACGACGCAGTACGAAGTGCTCCGCGGGGACTACGTTCCCGACTACTGCGCCACGCCCTCCTTCTCGATCGTGGGGACGACGAGCCAGAAGTCGGCCTCCGTGAGCATCAACCTGAACCGCGTCTTCGGCGTCTATGTCCGTGTGAAGGGGTGTTCTGTTCAATCGGACAGATATCTCGTGGGGGACACCCTCCAGTCGGCGCCCGGTCCCACCGCGGTCTCGGCCGCGCTGGAGGGCCAGCAGGTGCGTGTGACGGTCAGCCGCTCCGACGCCCGGACGTTCGGCCTCTACAGCTACCGGAGGTATCGCGAAGGGGCTCCCGCCGTGGAGGTCCAATTCAGCAACGGCGGATTCCAGAACTACTGTCCGGTGGGGAGCCAGAAGACCTTCGTGGACACCCCCCCCTCGCCGGGGACGTACTACTACTACGTGGTCGCGTACGCCAACTTCTCGACCGAAGGCAACGAGGTCCTGTCCGGGCCCTCCAACGCCGTGACCGTGACGGGGCCCTGCACGACCCCGGCGGCGCCGGGGCTCACGGCCTCGCCCTCGACCCTCTTCGGCGGGCAGGGGTACACCGCCAGCTGGACCGCGCCGGCCAACCTCGAGGCCGGGAGCACCTACACCGTCGAGACCTCCCGCTTCTCGGACTTCTCCGCGATCGACTCGCGGGTCACCGGCCTGAAGACGACGACCACCACGATCCCGCTCCCGACCTCCACGACCGGCTACGACCTGTACCTGCGCGTGCGCGCCGACCAGCCGTGCGGCGTCTCCAGCCCGTTCAGCGGCAGCCTGAAGCTCACCGTGAAGGCCGCGCCGGCCTCGTTCCTGATCACCAAGGCGGGCCCCTCGTGGTCGGCCTCCACGTCGAGCGCGCCGCCGACGGCCACGGTGTCGTTCCGCAACGTCGGCTCCACCCGCGGCCAGCTCCAGATGGGGGTCTCGGGGACGGCCTTCTTCGACGTCTCGCCCGGGTTCCTCGACCTGAACGCCGGGCAGGAGGGGAGCGTCACGCTGACGGCGAAGGCGTCGTTCCTCACGACGACGGGCTCCCGGAAGGGAGCGCTCGTCGCCACGGGTGACACGGCCGGAGCGCTCTCGACCCCCGTCACGCTGACGGTGACGTCCAAGCCGACGGTGGCCGGTTCGCGCTCGGGGTCCAAGGTGCGCGCGAACGTCACGACCGTGATGTTCTCGGCGGCGCAGGGGAGCAACCCGGCGCCGCAGACCATCCAGGTGACGCTCGACCGGATCGTCGGCACGGACCCGCTCTACCTCTCGCCGGCCATCGGCCCGGGCGGCGCCTGGCTCACGCTCTCGAGCGAGCTGTCCCAGCCGGTGCCCTCGTCGCGTGTGCTCAATCTGACGCTGTCGATCGACCGGAGCCAGCAGTCCTCGCGGGACGGCGCTCCCCCGTATCGCACGCTCCTCACGCTCACGCCGGTCGGCGGGGACGCGGACGACGCGGCCGTGGTCGAGGTGGTCGACCAGGTCCCCGTCCCGGTCGGGCCGGGGGCCGGCGCCCGCGGAACGGCCGGGGCGCGCTCCAGCGACCCGTACGCCGTCACGCCGCCCGCCAGCGGCAGCTTCATCATCCCGGCCACCGTGAAGGGGTCCGGCGCCAACGACGCGTCGTTCTACACGGACGGGTGGCTCCGGAACATCGGCATCGGCACCGTCCCGGTCGAGCTGTACTACACGCCGTCCGGCAAGGACGGGCTGTCCGACAGCTCCGTCCTCCGCGCGACGACGTCGGTCGGACCCGGCGTGACGCTCCGCCTCGCCGACCTCCTCGGGGCGCTCTTCAACGTGAACGGCTCGGGCCAGGTGGAGCTGCGGAGCGGCGCGCCCGGAGGGCTCACGCTGCGGACCACGGTGGAAGCGGTCACCGGAGGCGACCCGTCGCTCCGGTTCGGGACCGAGATCCCGACCGTGTCGTACGGCACCGGCACCGGCCTGAACCAGGGTGACCTGCTCCTGCCGGGCATCAGCGACGACACGTCGAACCGCTGCAACCTGATCGTGGCGGAGACGACCGGCGCTTCTGCCACCGTCCAGGTCTCGCTGACGTCGGCCGCCGGCGCGGCCCTCGGCACACCGATCCCGCTCACCGTCCCGCCCTACGGCCAGGCCCAGGTGAACAACGTGGTGAAGGCGATCGCGCCGGGGCAGGACGTCACCAACGGCTGGCTCTCGGTGAAGGTCACCGCGGGGAGCGGGAAGGTCGTCCCGCTCGCCACGGTGATCGACAACAAGTCGAACAGCTTCAGCGCGGTGAAGGGGAGCCTCGTCAGCGCCGTCGCGGGTCGCGAGCCCGCCTCGCCCGAAGCGGCCGCGCTGTCGTACATCGTGCCGGCCGCCGTGAAAGCGGGGGGCGCCGGCGGCACGCAGTTCACGACCAGCCTCCGGATGGTGAACGGCACGGCGGCGACGGCGAACCTGACGCTCACCTACATGTACGACGACCTCGATCTGGGCGGCACCAAGACGGCCCAGAAGGCCGTCCAGCTGGCGCCGCGGGCGGCCCTGCCCGATTCGCTCGGACGGGACTTCCTGGCGAGCCTCCTCGGCGTGCCGGGCCAGTCCCGGGGCTGGGTCAGGATCGACGGCGACGTCGGGCGCATCACGGCGGTCGCGGCGATCTCCACCCTGGTCGACCCGCTGGACGCGAGCAAAGGCGTGAAGACGGCCCAGGTGAACGGCTTCCTCTCCGACGTGCCGGACGTGATCGCGCTCGGTCAGACGGAGCGCCGCTTCGCCGGGATGGAGAAGACGGTCTCCAAGCGGAGCAACCTGATCCTGGTCGAGACGGCGGGGCAGCCCGCGACCGTGCGGCTGCGCGCCTACTCCGCGGCCGGGCAGATCCTCGCCGAGCGGAGCGTCGACGTGGCGGCGAACCAGTATTACCAGATCAACGATTTCTTCTCCGACGCCGGGATGAAGCTCGGCGAGGGGCCGTTCCAGAACGTGGAGGTGGCGGCCCAGATCACATCCGGCGACGGCCGGATCGTCGGGATCGCGACCATCAACGACAACATCTCCAAGAACCCGGAGGTCTTCGTCCTGAAGGACGCAGGACCTCCCACGCCGTCGATCGGATTCTGAGGGGGAACCATGGCCAGGACGAAAGCGTTGATCCTCGCGAGCCTCCTTGCGGCCTCGCCGCTCCTCGGGCAGTCGTGTCCCTCGGGGACCGTGCAGAATTTCCAGAACGCGGGCGTCACCTGCGGCTCCTCCACCTGCTCGCTGAGCTACACGTGGTCGGCGCTCGCGGGCGCGGCGACGTACGAGGTCGGGATCGCCCAGATCCCCACGTTCTGCTCGACGTTCCCGACCAACTTCACGCTCGCCGGGAGCACCCAGGGGCTCGGCATCACGATCAACGGCGTTCCGAAGGACCAGGTGCACGTCACCTTCGTCCGCGCGGCGAACTGTCAGTCGACCGGCTCCAACTTCTGGATCGTCGACACCTTCCAGACTCCTCCTGCGAAGACCGTGCTCCAGGCGCAGCAGACGGCCCCCGACGCGGTCACCGTCAAGTATTCCCAGTCCGACGGCAAGGTCTTCGCGGTGACGGCCCTCGAACGTGCGCTGGGGAGCGGATCGTTCGTCCCGATCGAGGGCTTCGACGGGAACTTCAGGAACTACTGCCCGGCGGGCAGCGAGAAGCAGTACGTCGACTCCGGGCTCTCGCCGGGAACGTACCGGTACCGTGCGCAGCAGCTCGGGTCCTACGCGGACGGCTTCGCCAGCCAGTATTCCGACATCGTCCAGGTGACGGTCGGCACGACCTGCAGCGGCTCGATCACCTGCAGCGCCGAGGTGCCGTCGGTCGGCACCGTCGGGCAGTCGATCAACTTCCAGGGTGACGCCTCGGCCCCTCAGGGTTGCCAGGGGCAGCCGACGTATACCTGGGTCTTCGGGGACGGAAAGTTCGCGAACGGCCGGACGATCTTCCACACCTACGACACGGCCGGCACGTACAGCTGGTCGTTGACCGCGAGTCTCGAGGGCGCGACGCCGTGCACGAAGAGCGGCACGATCGTGATCGCGCCGTCCGGCTGCCCGAAGCCGTCGACGCCGGCCTTCCTGACTCCGGGGCTCACCCTGAACGGCGGGCAGTCGTACCCGGCCCGATGGAGCGCCCCGCCCGAGCTCGGGGTGCTGGGGGCGTACGTCCTCGAGACCTCGCGTGACGCGCTGTTCTCACGGCTCGAGTCGAGCGTCACGACACGGAGCACGTACGCGATCGTCAGCGTGGCGAAAGAGGCTCTCGCTTACGACCTGTACCTGCGGGTGAGGGCCGTGCAGGCGTGCGGGGCGTTCAGCGCCAACAGCACGCCGATCAAGCTCACGGTCACGCCCGGCCCGCCGTCGTTCGTGATCACCAGGGGCGGCCCGACGTGGATCGCCTCGACCACCGACGCGCCGCCCACCGGGGTCGTCGCGTTCCGCAACGTCGGGGACCAGCGCGGGTCGCTGGTCATGGCCAAGCGCGGCGACGACTTCTTCGACGTCTCGCCCGGTCTCCTCGACCTCGGCCCCGGCGAGGAGAAGACCGTCACCCTGACCGCGAAGGCCTCGGCCCTCCAGACGGTGGGCGTCAAGCACGGGACGCTGCTCGGCGTCTTCGGCACGGCGAACAGCCTGGCGACCGGTGTCTCCCTGGTCGTCACCGCGAAGTCGACCCCCGCCGGATCGCGCGCCGGCTCCAAGGTGCGGGCCAGCGTGACGACCCTCGTCTTCACCGCACCCGAGGGCCAGAACCCGCCGCCGAAGTCGATCCAGATCAGCCTCGACCGGATCGTCGGGAGCGACCCGCTCTACCTTTCGCCCACGATCGGACCGGGCGGGAGCTGGCTGGCCCTCTCCGCGGAGATCACGTCGCCGGTGCCCGGCTCGAGGGTGCTCAACCTGACGCTCTCGGTGGACCGGAGCCTGCGCGCGCCGTCCGACGGGCCGCCGCCGCTCCGGACGCTCCTCTCGATCGCTCCGGTCGGCGGCGACGCCGACGACACCGCGGTCATCGAGGTGATCGACCGCGTGCCGGTTCCGGTCGCGTCGGGCACGGGCCGCGGCTCGGCTTCGGGGCGCGTGCAGCCCGAGGCGGTCACGCCGCCGACGGGCGGCAGCTTCATCATCCCGGCCACGGTCAACGCGACCGGCGCCAACGACTCGTCGTTCTACACCGACGGCTGGCTCCGGAACGTCGGCATCGGGACGATCCCGGTCGAGCTCTACTACACGCCGCGCGGCAAGGACGGCCTCACCGACTCGGGCGTCCTGAAGGCGACCACCTCGGTCGAGCCCGGCACCACGCTCCGTCTCGCCGACCTCCTCGGCTCGCTCTTCCAGGCAACCGGCTCCGGTCAGGTGGAGGTGAGGAGCAACGCGCCGTCCGGCCTGACGCTCCGCACCACGGTCGAGGCCGTCACCGGCGGCGACCCGTCGCTCCGCTTCGGCACCGAGATCCCGACCGTCTCCTTCGGCACGGGCACGGGCGTGGGGCAGGGCGCGCTGATCCTCCCGGGCATCAGCGACGACGCCGCGAATCGCTGCAACCTCATCGTGGCGGAGACGACCGGTGCGTCGGCGACCTTCCAGACGCAGGTCAGCAACTCGGACGGTGTGGTGCTCGGCAGCCGGAGCGACACCGTCCAGCCGTACGGGCAGGTCCAGATCGACGGCATCGTGAAGGCGATCGCGGGGTCGTCGGTGAACGTCACCGGGGGCTACCTGACCGTGACGGTGACGGGTGGGACCGGCAAGATCGTCCCGCTCGCCACCGTGATCGACAACAAGTCGAACAGCTTCAGCGCGGTGAAGGGGAGCCCGGTGACGGAGACCGCCGCTCGCGCGCCGCTCGAGGCGACGGGAACGGCGGCCACGCCGCTCGCGTACATCGTGCCGGCGGCGGTGAAGGCCGGAGGCGCGGGCGGCACCCAGTTCGTGAGCAGCCTCAGCATGGTGAACGGTACCGCGCGCGAGATCTCGATCACCATGACCTACAACTACGAGGACCTCGACTCCGGCGGCACGAAGACCGCCACCGTGACGACGAAGATCCCGCCGCGCGGGACGCTGTCGCGCGAGAAGGGCCAGGACTTCCTGTCGAACCTGATGGGCGTGAACGCCCAGTCGCGCGGCTGGATGAAGATGGAGGGCGACGTCGGCGCCATCACCGCCGTCGCCGCGATCTCCACGCTCGTCGACCCGGCCGACCCGTCCAAGGGCGTGAAGACGGCCCAGGTGAACGGCTTCCTCTCCGACGTGCCGGACGTGATGGCGGTGGGGCAGACCGAGCGTCGCTTCGCGGGAATGGAGAAGACTGTCTCCAAGCGGAGCGGGCTCATCCTGGTGGAGACGGCGGGTCAGGCCACGAGCGTGCGCCTCCGTGCCTACGCGGCCACCGGGCAGGTCCTCGCGGAGAAGACGGTCAGCGTGGGCGCCAACCAGTACTACCAGATCAACGATTTCTTCTCCGACTCCGGGATGCAGCTCGGCGAGGGTCCGTACCAGAACGTGGAGGTGGCGGCCCAGGTGCTGAGCGGGGACGGGAAGATCGTCGGCATCGCCACGGTGAACGACAACATCTCGAAGAACCCCGAGGTCTTCGTGATGAAGGAGGCGGGCCCGCCGACCCCGTCGATCGGGTTCTAGAGCTTCCGTCCGGGGCGGGCGGCTCGAGAAGGAGCCGCCCGCCCCGGCCTATCTCACTCCGCCACGAACGTCGTCAGGCCGACCGGAACGCCACCTTCCTTGTAGTTGATCCCCGCCACCGCGCCCGCCTCGCCGAACCAGACGTCGAGCTTGGTGGCCACGGGCACCCAGCTTCCCAGCGCGACCGAGCCAGGCCCGACCGCGAAGACGCGTCCGCCGGTGCCGAGGTCGAGCGTGCCGTTGTTCACCAGCATGTTGTCGGTGGAGCGCGCCGGCCTCGTCGGGTTCTCGTCGTCGACCACGAGGGTGCCGGGCTGGGTCGACGACACGGTCGAGCCGGCGCCGATCGTGACGGTCTTGCCGGCCTTCAGGTCGAGCGCTCCGGCGGCGGCGATCGACGCGCTTCCGACGAGGGTGACGTACAGGGGCGTGTGCAACGAGAGCGGACCGGTACCCGAGATGGTTGCGGCGTTGCCAGCCCCGGACCCGCCGGCGAGGTACGCGCCGAAGTTCGAGCTCGCGATATCGATGCCCCCGCCGGAGAGGATGCGAGTCGACGTCGCGAAGGCGGCGTTGGAGGGGGATCGCGCGAAGAGGCTTGCCCCCGGGGGAACACCGTAGGACTGGAGGTCGGGGAGCATTCCCGAGAGCGCGATGCCCAGGGACTGCGAGCCCGAGACCGTGATCCCGGCCGCGCCGCTGCCTGTCTCTCCGAGCAGGATGAGGCCGGCCGACTCGATGCGGAGGTGGCCGTTGCTTCCGCCAGCCGAGAGCATCGTCTCGGCACTGGGGGTAGTGGCGCTGCCTTGCACGAAGACGGGCTGCGCCGTCCTGATCCGGATCGCGCCATCGGTCGTCGACAGACGGCTGGCAATCGAGTCCTTGGCGCCGAGCACCAGACCGCCGGTGTCGATGGAGATCTGGCCGCCGTCGGCGACTGGTGTGGAATTGGATCCGGTCGCCTCGAAGATGCCGGTGGATCCGGCAACGCCCGAGTACGCGAGAAGCAGTGAGATTCCAGCCGTCACCACGATGCGGCCGCTTCCGGCTCTCACGGTTCCGAGGCAGATCACCTGCCCAGCCGGCCCAGCGGTGAGTGTCACGCCGCCTCCGGCCGAGACCAGGGCCTCGAAGGAGGTACCGGGCACGATGTGGACAGCGCCCTCATTGCTGGGGCTTGAAAGCGAAATCGAACCCGACGCAGACGAGACGGTCGCGCCGATGATCCAGAGATCTTTCGACGGGAAAGGGAAGTCCGCGGGTCCCGATCGACCGACGATCGACCCCAGGGTCGCGGAGAGCGCGGCGCGGACGACGAGCTCGGACTCCGCCTCGAGCGTCAAGGTCCGGAGCGTCGGCCAGGTGACCGGGTCGACGACGATGACGTTCCCGAACCCCGTCCCGTCCGCGTTGGCCGCGGTGACGAGGACGTCGTTCCCGGCCAGCGCGGACTCGAGGCTCGAAACCAGGACGACGGAATCCGGCACCGCCCCCGAAGCCTGGAAGACGAGCGGTCCGCTGGCGCTCGCCGAGGTGTCGCTCCCGGTCATTCCCGCGGCCTGCGCCGCCGCGAGGCTGCTCGCGATGTACAGGTTCGTGGCGCCGGAGGCCGGAATCGTCCAGAGGACGGCCGGGGCGAGGAGGGTGAGGAGGAGGGAAGCGAAGCGCCGCCCGGGCTCGGGATGTGGATCGCCGTCTTGGTGGCTCATGACCGGAAGTCTATGCCTCGCGCACTCGCCGGTCGCCGTCCCGCTCCCGCGCCGCGTGCCATGATCTCGCCATGCGTTCCACGTCACTCGGTCTCGTCGCCGCCCTCGGTCTCGCAACGCCGCTCGTGGCGGCACCGCCCAGGCCCGTGCCGACCCCCGAACGTCTGCCCGAGAAGAAGATGGAAGGGCTCTCGTTCCGCTGCATCGGCCCCTCGCGGGGCGGGCGTGTCGTGGCCGTCACGGGCGTGCGCGGCAAGCCGCTCGTCTACTACTTCGGCGCCACGGGTGGCGGAGTCTTCAAGACCGCGGACGGCGGATCGAGCTGGGAGCCCGTTTCCGACAAGGACCTGAAGACCGGCTCGGTCGGCGCGATCGCGGTGGCGGAGTCGGACCCGAACGTCGTCTACGCCGGCATGGGCGAGGGCCCGATCCGCGGCAACACCTCGCACGGCGACGGCGTCTACCGCTCGACCGATGCCGGCAAGAGCTGGACGAACGTCGGCCTCCGCTCGGCGGGCCAGATCTCCCGCGTCCGCGTCCACCCGAAGGACCCCGACCTGGTCTACGCGGCGGTGCAGGGGCACGCGTTCGGCCTGAACGAGGAGCGCGGCATCTATCGGACGTCGGACGGCGGGCGAAACTGGAAGCGAATTCTCCACGTGGACGAGCGGACCGGCGCGAGCGACCTCGCCATGGACCCGACGAACCCGCGCATCCTCTTCGCCGGCTTCTGGCAGGTGATCCGGCGCCCGTGGACGTTCGAGAGCGGCGGTCCGGGCAGCAGCCTTCATCGCTCCACCGACGGCGGCGAGACGTGGAAGAAGCTCACCGAGGGGCTGCCGGAGGGGACGCTCGGGAAGATCGGCGTGGCGGTCTCGCCGGCGCGGCCCGAGAGGGTCTGGGCGATGGTGGAGGCCGAGAAGGGCGGGCTCTTCCGTTCCGACGACGGCGGCGAGAAGTGGACCCGGGTCAACGACGAGAACAAGCTCCGCCAGCGGGCCTGGTACTACTCCGTGCTGTACGGCGATCCGAAGTCCGCCGACACCGTCTACGTGCTGAATGTCGGCATGCACCGCTCCGTGGACGGCGGCAGGACGTTCACGTCGATCCCGACGAACCACGGCGACCACCACGACCTCTGGATCAACCCCGACGACCCGGGCAACATGATCCTGGGTGACGACGGCGGCGCCGCGGTGACGTACAGCGGGGGCAAGACGTGGTCGTCGCTCGAGAACCAGCCGACCGGCCAGTTCTATCGCGTCACCACCGACGACCGGACGCCGTACCGCGTCTACGGCGCTCAGCAGGACAACACCACGGTGTCGATCCCGAGCCGTGTGCCAGGGAGCCGCATCGGCAGCGAGGACTGGTACGCCGTGGGTGGCTGCGAGAGCGGCTGGATCGCGCCGAACCCGAAGGACCCCGACGTCGTCTACGCCGGCTGCTACGGCGGCTCGATCCAGCGATACGACCACCGCACCCGGACGGAGCGCGAGATCGTCGCGTGGCCGCAGCTCGCGATCGGGCAGGCGCCCAATGACCTGAAGTACCGCTTCCAGTGGAACGCCCCGATCCTGGTCTCGCGGCACGACCCGAAGAGCCTCTTCCACGCGGCGCAGGTGCTGCTCCGTTCGCGCGACGAGGGGGAGACGTGGGAGGAGATCAGCCCCGACCTGACGCGCAACGACCGGACCAAGCAGGAGGCGTCGGGCGGGCCGATCACCAAGGACAACACGAGCGTCGAGACGTACGGGACGATCTTCGCGCTCGCCGAGTCGCCCCACGAGCCGGGAGTCCTCTGGGCGGGCACCGACGACGGCCTGGTCCACGTCACGCGCGACGGGGCCAGGACGTGGCAGAACGTGACGCCCAAGGGGATGCCGGACTGGATCCAGGTCAACTCCATCGAGGTGTCGCCCCACGAGAAGGGGGGCGCGTACGTCGCGGCGACGATGTACAAGCACGACGACCACCGGCCGTTCCTCTACAAGACGACCGACTACGGCGTCACGTGGACGAAGATCGTCGAGGGGATCCCGACCAACGCCTTCACGCGCGTCGTGCGCGAGGACCCGGTGCGGCGCGGGCTCCTCTTCGCGGGAACGGAGACGGGCCTCTACCTCTCGTTCGACGACGGCGCGCACTGGGAGCCGTTCCAGCAGAACCTGCCGGTCGTCCCGATCACCGACCTCACGATCAAGGAGGACGACCTCGTCCTCGCCACGCAGGGGCGCGCATTCTGGATCCTCGACGACCTGTCGGCCCTGAGGCAGTGGAAGCCGGAGCTGGCGAAGGGCGACTTCTTCCTCTTCCGGCCGGGACCGGCGATCCGCTTCGACTCGGGCGACGTCGAGGGGCCTGAGCGGCCGACGGCCGGGCGGAACGGGCCGCCGGGCGCGGTCGTCTACTACTGGCTCGACCGGAAGCTGAAGGAGAAGGAGAAGCTGATCATCGAGGTCGCCCACGGCGACGAGGTGCTTCGCACCTTCACGTCCGAGAGGAAGGACGACGACGAGAAGAAGGGCGACAGGAAGAAGGACGACGACGGCGAGAAGCCCCTCGAGCCGCAGCCCGGGCTGAATCGTTTCGTCTGGGACCTCCGGATGCTGAAGCCGGCGCTCGTGCCGAACGCGATCGTCTGGGGGAGCAAGAAGGGGCCGTACGTCTCGCCCGGGACCTACACCGTGCGCCTGAAGCTGGGAGACAGGGTGCTCTCGGAGAGCCTCGAGGTGCGCGCGCACCCCGGCCTCGGCGTCTCACCCAGGGACCTGGAGAGACAGGCGGTCCTCCTCGCGAAGATCCGCGACCGGATCACCGAGACGCACCGCGCCGTGGTGCGGATCCGCGACGTGAAGGGGCAGGCCGAGGCCCTGGTCGACCGCGCGACGAAGGTGGGGAAGGGCGAGCCGCTCGCGGCGCCGGCAAAGGCTCTCGCGGAGAAGCTGACTGCGGTGGAGGAGAAGCTCGTCAACCCGAAGATCAAGGCGGAGCAGGACGTCCTGAACTTCCAGCCGCGCCTGGACCACCAGTTCATCGGGCTCGCGTCGGTGGTCGGAGGCGCGCCCGCGGCGCCCACGAAGTCGGCGTACGCGTACTACGACGAGACCGAGGCGAAGCTGAAGACCGTGCTGGCGGAGCTCGACGCCGTTCTCGGGAAGGACCTTTCCGACTTCAACCGGCTGGTGAGGGAGAAGGAGATCCCGCCGGTGATCGTGCCTCCGGAGAAGGTGGCACCGCAGAAGTAGCCGCCTCACCGTTCAGGCCTTCGATCCCGCCGGGGCGGGATGGAATGCTCGTGACGAGGGCCTGAGC
>CAYLNK010000024.1:20908-37369 GCA_964384675.1 uncultured Holophagales bacterium
CGGCCCTCAGGTGTTCCTACTCCCCGCGGAAGTCCAAGTCGGGGCGGGAGGTGGGTTCGGAGCGACCTCGAGCACGAGCGGGGACCCGCTCGACCGCGCCGCGAGGAAGGCGGGTAGCGCTCGCCGTTGTTCGAGGACTCGGGGCCAGGCGTACGTTGCCGCTGATACACCGGTACCGGCCCCGGGGCCGAGTTACGGCGAGCGCACCGCCTTCCGAAGCGCCGCGGTCGTAAGCGGGTCGCTCGCGCGCAGCGGGAGCTTCGAGCCCGCCTCCCGTCCCCGACGGATAGGAGGCACAACCCTACTCCCGGCGGGCCTCCAGGTGCTCCTCCAGCGCCTCCAACGACGCTGCCCGGAGCGGCGCCCGCGAGCGGGTCCCCGCAGGTGCTCGGACGGACCGCGAGGGTCCGCCCCCCGCCCCGGCTCGAGGTCGGGGCGGGATGGAATGCTCGTGACGAGGGCCTGAGCCGGCCCTCAGGTGTTCCTACTCCCCGCGGAAGTCCAAGTCGGGGCGGGAGGTGGGCTCGGAGCGACCTCGAGCACGGACGGGGACCCGCTCGCGCGCGCCGCGAGGGCGCGGGGATCAGCGCTCGCGATGTTCGAGCCCCCGAGGCCAGACGGAGGACGCCGGTGTCCCGACGGTTCAGGCCTCGAGGGGCGAGTTTCGCGAGCGCCCCCGCGTCCGAAGCGCCGCACGCGGTAGCGGGTCGTCCGCGCGCAGCGGGAGCTTCGAGACCGCCTCCCGTCCCCGACGGATCATGGCCACGGACGGAACCCGTCGGGACACGGGGCTACTCCCGGCGAGCCTCCAGGTGCTCCTCCAGCGCCTCCAACGACCTCGGCCAGTCCCCCTTGAGGAGTCGCGACAGGGCGCGGTCCGCGAGGAGCTTGCCGCCCGTCTGGCAGCCGGGGCAGTAGTTCACCTCGTTCTCCGCGTACGCGATCCGCTGCACCGGCGCGGCGCAGACGGGGCACGGCTGGCCGAACTTGCCGTGTACCGCCATGCCGTCGCGGAAGGCCGTCACCTTCTCGGGGAAGCCGTCGCCCACCTCGCGGCGGAGCGTCTCGGTCCACTCGGCGAGCGTCGACTTGCAGGCGTCGTGGAGACGCGCGATCTCGCCGTCGGTGAGGCGGCTCGTGAGCGTGACGGGCGAGAGGCGCGCGCGGTGGAGGATCTCGTCCGAGTACGCGTTGCCGATCCCGTCGAGGAGCGTCGGGTCGGTGAGCGATCGCTTCAGGGTGTGGCTCTCGAGCCGGAGCGCGGACGCGAAGGCCGTGGTCGACGCGGTGAAGACGTCGAGCCCGCCCGGGTCGAGCGCCGACAGGGCGCCGTCGTCCGCGGCGAGCCGCAGCCACGCGCGCTTCTTCGGGCTCGCCTCGGTGAACAGCAACGTCCCGTGCGGGAAGTCGAGCGCGGCGAGCCCCAGCCTCCTCGGCACCTTCTCGCCGGGCGGACGCCACTTCAGCCGGCCGGCGATCATCAGGTGGATCACGACGTGGACGCCGTTCGCGAGCGAGAGGACGATCCGCTTGCCGAGCCGCCGGACGCCCGTCACCTCCTGGCCCGCGGCCGACGCCAGCGGCGGCGTGACCGAGCGGAGGACGAACGGGCTGGCGAGCCGGATCCGCTGGAGCGGGCGGCCGCGCGTGAACGCGTCGAGGCGCTCGACGTAGACGGAGACGTCGGGGAGCTCCGGCACGCGCCCAGTATCGGCCGTCTCGCCTCCCGCTGCGATATCGTCGCGGCATGCGACTCCTGATCCTCTCCGCCTCGGCGGGCGCCGGGCACACGCGCGCCGGGCAGGCGCTCGAGGAGGCGGCCCTGCTCCGCCGTCCCGACGCGACCGTGAAGCACGTCGACATCCTCGATTTCACCGCGAAGGCGTACAAGAAGGCGTACGTCGGCAGCTTCCTGAAGATGGTCGACCACGCTCCGGCGCTCTGGGGCGCGCTCTACTCGGCCTCCGACCGGGTGAAGGGCGAGGGGGGGATCCGGCAGAAGTTCGCCCACTTCTTCGACAAGCTCGAGTTCGCCGCGTTCCGGAAGTTCGTCCGCGACTTCGAGCCCGACCTCGTCCTTTCCACTCACTTCCTGGCGGGGCAGGTGTTCGGGCCGACGCGCCAGCGCGGACGGGACCGGTTCCCGTTCGGCCTCGTCGTCACCGACTTCGACGTCCACGCGTTCTGGGTGCAGAAGACCGCCGACCGGATCTGCGTGGCGAGCGACGAGCTGCGCGCGATCCTGGCCGGAAAGGGGATCGAGGAGGATCGGATCACCGTGACCGGCATCCCGATCTCGCAGGCGTTCTCGAAGACCTACGACCGGGCGGCCATCCGCGGGGCGCACGGGCTCACCGGCTCCGCGCCCGTCGTCCTCCTGATGGGGGGCGGCGCGGGCGTCGGCACGATGGAGGAGGCGGCGCGCGCGATCCTCGCCGCGGGCCCCGTGCAGCTCGTCGTGGTCGCGGGGCGGAACGAGGAGCTGAAGGCGCAGGTCGAGAAGATCCGTCCGCCGGCCGGCTCGCGCCTCGTCGCCCTCGGCTTCGTCACGGCGATGGGGGAGCTGCTGGCGGCGGCGGACCTCGCGGTCACGAAGTCGGGCGGCCTCACCACGTCGGAGTGCCTCGCGATGGGGCTGCCGATGGTCGTGCGCGACCCGATCCCGGGCCAGGAGGAGCGGAACTGCGACTACCTGCTGGAGGCCGGCGCCGGGGTCCGCGTGAACGGACCCGACTCTCTCCGCTACAAGGTGAAGGCCCTGCTCCAGGACCCGTCGCGGCTGGCGCGAATGGCGGCCGCCGCGCGCGGCGTCTCGCGGCCGGCCGCGGCCCAGGCCGTCCTCGAGACGTTCGGCCTCTGACCGCGATCTCCGCCCCGTTCGAGGCGATTCGACGCCGTCGGGCCGCGGGTCGTACGATCCGCGGTACACGCCGATGTCGTCCGTCTCTCCGATCGCCCGGAGCGCGCTGAGGGTTACGGCCGGCGGGCTCGTCGCGCTCGCGCTCCTGAAGGGGGCTGCGCTTCCCCCGTTCCGGAGGGCCACCCCGCTCGAGCTTGCCGCGGCCTACGAGGCGCGCGCGGGCCAGGCAGCGCCCGGCGGGGGCGGCGAGGTCCGCTTCTCCGAGATCGCGGCGACCGCCGGGCTCGCCTTCGTGCACGACAACGGCTCCCGGGGACGGTTCGAGATTCCCGAGCAGATCGGCTCGGGTGTGGGCGTCCTCGACTACGACGGAGACGCCGACCTCGACGTCTTCGTGGCGGGGGGCGGGGTGCTCGCTGGAGGTCCCGGCCAATCGAGCCGGCTCTTCCGCAACGACGGCGGGGCGTTCGTGGACGTGACCGAGGCGGCCGGCGCCGCGGTAGCGGGACACGCCTACGGCGTCGCCTGCGCGGACTACGACGGGGACGGGCGCGTCGACCTCCTCGTCACCCGGCTCGGTCCGTCCGTTCTCCTCCACAACGAAGGGGGCGGGCGATTCCGCGACGTGTCGGCGGCCGCCGGCCTCGGTAACGGCGTCTTCGGAACGAGCGCGGCGTTCTTCGACTACGACCGGGACGGACGGCTCGACCTCTACGTGGCGGAGTACGTGGCGTGGAAGCCGCAGATGGAGATGCCGTGCTTCGCGGCCGGAGGTCGACGGGACTTCTGCAGCCCGACCGTCTACCACGCGCCGAGCGTCCACCACCTCTACCACAACGCCGGCGGCGGCCGGCTCGAGGACGTGAGCCTGCGGTCGGGGATCGCCTCGGAGAAGGGGAACGGCCTCGGCGTCCTGGCGTTCGACTTCGACGGGGACGGCTGGCTCGACCTCTACGTGGCCAACGACCAGACGCCCGCGTTCCTCTGGCGGAACAGGGGAGACGGCACGTTCGAGAACGTGGCCGCCCTCGTGGGAGCCGCGACGAACGCCCGGGGCTCCGCGATCGCCGGGATGGGGATCGCGTGCGAGGACTTCGACGGGGACGGCTCGCTGGACCTCTTCGTCACCAACATCCGCGGTCAGATGCAGCTCGCGCTGAAGAACCAGGGCGGCGTCTTCGAGGACCTGAGCTGGCCGATGGGGCTCGACTGGAGCCAGCGGCTCACCGGCTTCGGCATCAGCGTCCTGGACGCCGACCGGGATGGCGAGATGGAGGCGTTCATCGCCGCGGGGGGCGTGCAGATCCCGCCGGAGCTCGCGGCCGCGCCGAATCCTTACCTCGAGGAGAGCGCCTTCCTGAGGATAAGGAAGGGCCGGTTCGAGGAGGTGCGGCCGCCGCCGCTGCGGATCTTCGACGTGGCGCGGGCGTCCCTCGTGGCCGACCTCGACGACGACGGGCGTCCGGACCTGCTGGTGACGTCGAACGGCGGGCCGCTCCGGTACCTGCACAACGACAGCCGCGACGACAACGCCTGGCTGACGCTCGACCTCGTCACCCGGAGCCGCGCCGCCATCGGCGCGCGCGCCGTGGTCACGGCCGGGGGCCGCAAGTGGATCCACGAGGCGCGTCCGCAGCAGAGCTACCTGGCGAGCGGGGATCCGCGCCTGTTCTTCGGGCTCGGAAAGGCAGGGACGGTCGACCAGCTCGAGGTGACCTGGCCCGACGCCACGAAAGAGGTCTTCACGGGGCTGCCCGTCCGGCGCACCGTGCGGATCGAGCAGGGGAAGGCGCCTCAGGTCCTGCCTTCGAGATCGCCGGCCGGAGGCGCCCGTTGACCCCGGAACGGTGGCGGAAGGCGCTCGACGCCGTGTGCCTCGTCGGTGCGGCGGGCGCGGTCCTCTTCCTGGCCGCGGGCCGGACCGGTGCGCTCCGGCCCCGGATCGCCTGGCCCGCCGTGACCGTCGCCGCGCCTCAGGAGGGCGGGCGACCCGTCGCGCGCGTGGATCTCGCGGCCTGGCGGCTCGCCTTCGCGCGGGCGGGGCTCCCCGTGCCGCCGGACCTCTCGGGTCTCGACCCCATTCCCGTCCGGAAGGTCGCCGAGGCCGCGGCTCTCTGGGACGCCTCTCGCGACGTCGCCTCGCTCCTCCGTCTCGGGCAGACCTACGCGGGGGCCGGCCAGATGGAGGCCGCGTACACCGTCTTCGCGGCCGCGGCCGCCCTCGCGCCGGCGGAGCCGACACCTCCGTACTTCCTCGGCCTCGCGGCGCAGCGTCTCGAGCGGAACGGCGAGGCCGTCGCCGCGCTCGAGAAGGCCCGCCGCCTGGAGCCGGGATACCCGTGGACCGCGCTCCGGCTCGGCCTCCTCCAGCTCGAGAGGGGCGACGCAGCGGCGGCCGCGCCGCTCTTCGAGGAGCTGCGCCAACGGGAGCCGTCGTGCCCGTGGGGCCGCATCGGCCTGGGGCGCGCGGCCCTCCAGAGGGACGACTTCCCGGCCGCCGTCGGTGTCCTCCAGGAGGCCAAGCGGCAGGCCCCGCGCGACTACTTCGTCCGCCTCTACCTGACCCGGGCCCTGGCCGGAGCCGGAGATCACGCAGCGGCGCGCCGCGAGGGCGACTTCCTGAGGAGGGTCGCGTCCTACGACCCGCTCCGGCAGTACGACCCGCGTGAGGAGGAGATCCAGCGGGTGGCCGAGAGCCACCGTCACCTCGAACGGATCTACGTCGAGGCCCAGGGCGGCGGTCGGCCCGCGGAGGCGCTCCAGGCCCTGCGCGTGGCCCTGGCGCGGCGGGGCGACGACCCGATGCTGCACCTGAGCGCCGCCTCTCTGCTGCGCGAGCTGGGCCGGAGGGACGAGGCGGTCGCCGAGGTCGAGACCGCGGCGCGCCTTTCGCCCTCGAGCGGCGCCCTCGCGCGAGCCCGCGCCGAGCTGGCGTTCCAGGCGAACGACCTCGTGACGGCGCGCCAGCGGCTGGCGGAGGCGCAGCGGCTCGACCCGAGCGACGCGCTGGCGCTCGACCTCGACGGGCGCGCCCTCTCCGGCCTCGGGAAGCCGGAAGAGGCGGCGGCCGCGTTCCGCCGCGCGCTCGAGCTCGACCCGAAGCTGGAGCCCGCGCGCCTCGCCCTCGCGATCACGGAGCTGCAGCTGGGGCGCGGGGAGTCAGCGAGAACGATCGCGGGAGAGATCCTGGAGCTGAACCCGGGCCATCCCCAGGCCCGCCAGATCGTGACCGCGGTCAGCGGAGGCGCGCCGGGCCGGTGAGGTAGCGCTTCCGCTCGTCGACGATCCGCGCGAACTTCTCCTTCTGGGCCGGCGTCAGGTGCCCCGACATCCGCTGCTGGCAGCGATCGAGGATGGCGGCGAGCTTCGGGAGGAGGTCGCCGGTGGCGGCGATCACCTCGACCCGCGCCTCGTGCATCTCCGCCAGGAGCTTCTTCCGCTGGTCGTCGTCCAGCTTCAGCTCCTGATCGAGCTTGTAGACGAAGACCTGCAGGACCGGATCGGGCGAGTGGAAGACCCGGTTCTCGAAGCGGACCCGGACGAGCTGCAGGGTCGCCGCACCTGAAACGAAGCCGAGGAGGAAGACCGCGAGGACCGCGAGGCGCGCCCTCCAGGCGCTCACGGGGCGCTCCCGCCCGCGAGGAGCGACGCCAGGACGAGGTCCCCGGCGCCCGAGCCGCTGGCCAGGCTCCGCTGGAACGCCTCGCGCTGTGCCTTCCGGGCCTGCAGGCTTTCGTACGAGGTCCAGCCGGTGAGGCACGCGACGAGGAGGGCGAGGACCGGGAGCATTCGCCAGGCCGCGAGCCCGAACGGATGCTCGGGCTGCCGGGCGGCGGCCGCGGCCCGGATCCGGGCCACGAGGAACGGGCCCGGCGGGGCGGGCGGGCCCTCCGTGGCGGCGGACTCCAGCAGGCGCCGCACGGCCCTCTCCTCTCGGGCGATCTCCTCCTTCGTCCTCATCGGATCCCCATCATCCCGCGGAGCTTCGCACGGGCGCGGAAGGCCCGTATCTTGACGTTCGCCGTCGACCAGCCGGTCCGCTGCGCCACCTCGGAGGTCGACAGCTCCTCGAGCACGGTCAGCGTCAGGACGAGCCGCTCCGCGGGCGAGAGACGGGCGAGGAGCTGCTCCGACAGGAGACGGCTCTCCTCGCGCTCCCAGAAGCGCGCGTCGGGCGAGCCCTCCGGCGCGGCGAGCCGCTCGAAGAAGCCAACGGCGTCGTCCGGCTGGCCAGGGGCGCTGATCTCGGGGCGGGCCTTCTGCCGCCGCAGCTGGTCGTAGCAGACGTTCACCGTGATGCGGGCCAGCCAGTGCGAAAGCGGCATCTCGCCCCGGTAGCCGGCGATCCCGGTGAGGGCCTTCACGAACGCCTCCTGGACGATCTCCTCCACGATCTCCGGCCGCCGGAAGAAGCGGCCGGCAATCCGTGCCACGTGCGGATGGTGGCGCCGCACCAGGTGCTCGAAGGCATCGCCGTCGCCACCGGCGATCCGCCGCGCCAGCGCCCGGTCGGTCTCCCGCTCGACGGCCATCGCCTCGTCCAAGAGGGCAAGAGGATACGGGCTGGCGAGGACGGCGGCGCCGATCACATCGGGGAAGACGGGCCGCCGGACCCCGCGGTTACAGGCTCACCTCGTACGGAAGGCCGTCTCGACCAGGGCCCCCGAGTAGCCGGCCGGAGCCTCGCCCTTCGTGGCGTACAGGTAGAGGGCCGCCCGGAAGATCCCCGAGAGCGCGGAGCTGACGACCCCGAGGGCGATCCAGTAGACGACGGCGACGCCCAGGCCGATCAGGGCGGCCGTGCCGCCGAGGGTGGCGCCGAGGACGATCGGCAGGACGAAGCCCGGGATGGCGAGGAGGAACGTGAAGAGGCCGACGCCCGCGGTGACGCCCAGCGCCTCACCCCAGCTCCTCTTCACCAGCTCGACCGAGCGCTTCACCGAGTCGCCCAGGCCGGGCCCCTCGAAGATCATGACCGGCACGACGAAGAACGTGGCGATCGACCAGACCGCACCGAGGATCCCCTTCAGGATCGCGCCGACCACCTCGAAGCGCTCCTTGACCATGTCGAGGACGACCCCCACCGTGGCCGAGACCAGTGCCCAGACGGCGATCGCGCCGAAGTGCTTCTGGATGGCGGCGAAGCCGTCCGCGGTGGTCGGGTCGCCGCCCTCGAAGCGGATCCGCGCGCAAGCGAGGACGGCGACGTTGAACGACGTGGCGATCAGCCAGGTGACGAAGTACCAGACGAAGAGATAAGCCCCTCCCACCCATCTCGGGAACTGCTCGGGGCCGCGGCCCGCGATCGCCAGGAAGAGGCCCGAGGCGATCCCGCCGCCGACCATTCCGATGAACGCGATGATCGAGAAGACCCCGGAGAGGACCGGGAAGAGGAGGAGCTCCTTGTCCTGGACGAGGACCCCCCACGACTCCCGGAAGATCTGGTAGCTGCGCTGGAACGTACCCATGGAGCCTCCTTCGGGACCGGGTTCCCACGTAGACTAGATGGTACTCGGGTGCGGGAGGTACGGATGCGGGACGTGAGCGGCGCGCGCGTGTACACGGTGATCCTCGGGGGCGGGCGGGGGACCCGGCTTCACCCCCTGACGCGGGATCGCGCCAAGCCCGCCGTGCCGCTCGGCGCCAAGTACCGGCTCATCGACATCCCGCTCTCGAACGCGATCAACTCCGGCTTCCGGAACATCGCGGTGCTGACCCAGTTCAACTCGGCGTCGCTGAACTCGCACATCTCCTCCACGTACCGCTTCGACATCTTCGGGCGGGGCGAGGTGGAGGTCTTCGCGGCCCAGCAGACCGAGGCGGGGTACGAGTGGTTCGAGGGGACGGCCGACGCGGTGAGGAAGCTGTTCCGCCGCCTCGACCTCTCGGACATCGACCACGTCCTGATCCTGTCGGGCGACCACCTCTACCGGATGGACTACCGCGAGATGGTGGCGCAGCACCTGGAGACCGGCGCCGACGTGACGGTCAGCGCGCTCCCGGTGACGCGCGAGGAGTGCGAGGGGTTCGGCGTCCTCTCCGCCAGCGCCGACGGCCTGATCTACGCCTTCAAGGAGAAGCCGAAGGCCACGGACGACCTGACGATGCTGGTCCCGCCCGCGCCCCTGCGCGAGCGGTGGGGCCTCGATCCCGAGCAGTTCCTCGCCAGCATGGGGGTCTACGTCTTCCGTACGAACGTCCTGCGCGAGGCGCTCGACATGCCGTCGAGCCTGGACTTCGGCAAGGACATCCTGCCGAAGCTGATCCAGACGCACGGCGTCTACTCGTTCGTCTTCCGCGGCTACTGGCGCGACATCGGGACGATCGCGAGCTTCTACGAGGCGAACCTGTCGCTCACCGACGACACGCCGTCGTTCCGCTTCTACCACCCGGAGGCGCCGATCTACACCGCGCAGCGCTTCCTTCCCGCGTCCAAGATCAAGGACGCCCGCATCTCCCGCAGCATCATCAGCGACGGCTGCATCCTGCACGGCTCGGAGATCGAGCACTCCGTCGTCGGCGTGCGCACCCGCGTGCAGAAGGGGGCTCGCGTCGCCGAGTCGATCCTGATGGGCTGCGACTTCTACGAGGACGACGACGTGCGGGCCGCGAACCTGGCGCGGGGGATCGACGCCGCGGGAATCGGGCCCGACTGCGTGATCGAGCGCGCCATCATCGACAAGAACGCCCGGATCGGCGCGGGCTGCATCCTGCGGGGCAACCCGGCGCGTCCCGACGAGGACGGCGATGGCTGGTTCATGAGGGACGGCATCGTCATCGTGCCCAAGAACGCGGCGCTCCGGCCGGGGACGATCGTCTAGCCGGGCGGCCGGCCGTCAGCCGCTCAGCGCCTTCAGCACCGTCGAGGACGAGCGGGCCAGCGGCAGCTCCAGGAAGAACGTGGAGCCCTTGCCGGTCTCGGTCTCGAAGCGGAGGCGCCCGCCCATCCGCTCGGCGAGCGCCCGCGAGATGTTCAGGCCGAGCCCCGTTCCACCGGGGCGCCGCCCGTCTCCCGTATCGGCCTGCGCGAACTTCTCGAAGATGCGGGAGCGGAAGCTCTCGGGGACGCCGGGTCCGCGGTCGGTGACGCCGATCCGCGCGAGGTCGCCGGCGCGCTCCGCCTTGATCGTCACCACGCCCCCGGACGGCGAGTACTTGACCGCGTTCGAGACCAGGTTCGTGACGATCTGGACGAAGCGGTCGCTGTCCACCTCGACCCGGTAGTCCGGCACCGGCTTGACGAGCTCCAGGGTCACCCCGAACCGCTGCGCGTAGCTCTCGTTCGACTGGACCGTCGCCTCGAGGAGCGGCGCGAGCGGCTGGCGCCGCACCATCAGCTCCATCCGCCCCGACTCCAGCTTCTCGATGTCGAGGAGCCCGTTGATCAGGCGGAGGAGCCGCTCGGCGTTCGCGTTCGCCATCTTCAGGAGCTGGCGCGACGTCTCGGCGTCGGGAGGCTCGTCGGAGGTGAGGAGCGCGAGCGACCCGATGATCGAGGTGAGGGGGCTGCGCAGCTCGTGGGAGACCACCGCGACCGACTCGGTCTTCGCCTGCTCCCGCCGGGCCAGCTCCGCGGTGCGCTCCGTCACCTGGCTCTCCAGCTCGAGCGCGCGCGCCCGCAGGGCCGCCAGGCGCGTCTCGTGGATCGCGAAGGCGAGCAGCGCCAGGGCGAGGACGCCGAGCGCGATCGCCCACGGCGTCCGCCACCACGGAGTCGGCAGCTCGATGCGCATCGTCGCGGGCTGCGTCGACCAGACGCCGTCGTTGTTCGCGGCCAGCACCTGCAGCTCGTAGGAGCCGGTCGGCAGGTTCGTGTAACGCACCTCGCGGGCGGTCGTCGGGCGCGACCAGTCCGGGTCGAACCCGACGAGACGCGTCTTGAACGCGGTGTGCTCGGGGTCCACGAAGGAGAGGCTCGTGTAGCGGAAGACCACCGTCGAGGCGCCGATCGGAAGCTGGAGCGTCGGGCGCGCGCGCCACGTCTGGGTCCCGGCGGTGGCGTCGACGATCCGGACGGTCGGCGGCACCGGGTTGGCCCGGTCGCTGGAGGGGCTGTAGACGATGGGGCCGCCCGGGGTGCCCCACCAGATCCGCCCCTTCGCGTCGAGGAACGAGGCGCGGCGGTACACCTCCTCGGAGAGCACCGACTCCCGGCCCCCGTGCGCCTTGAACTCGCCGCCGACGAGATGCGCCGCGCCGCGTGCCGTGCCCGCCCAGACGACGCCGGAGCGCGTCATCAGGAGCGCGGAGACCGGGAGGGCCGGAAGTCCGTCGGCGAGCCCGTAGCGGCGGTACTCCGGCGGCGAGCCGGGCTTCCACGACGTGACGCCGCCGTCGCCGCCGAACCAGAGGGTGCCGCCCGGGGCCGCGAGCGTGGTGAAGATACGTCCCGGCGGAAGGCCGTTCGACGTCGTGAGGCTCTCGAACGCCTTCCCGTCGAAGACGGAGACGCCCCGTCCCGTCCCCACGTAGATCTTCCCTTCGGGGCCCTCGGAGATCGACTCGACCTCGTCCTCGAGGAGGCCGTCGGCGCGCCGCCACGTCCGGACGCTGCCGTCGCCCGCCCACGCCACCAGGCCGCGCGCCGTCCCCACCCAGAGCGTCCCGTCGTGGGCCTCGCAGAGGCTGTGGACGTAGCCGGTCCCGGCCTCGGGGAGGGACCGGAAGCGCGGCTCGCCGCGGCGGCGGTACGACAGTCCCGACGAGGTGCCCACCCAGAGGGTGCCGGAGCGTGTGACCAGAAGCGAGCGGATGAGGTCGTCGGCGAGCCCGTCGGCCGACGCGACGATCGATCCGAGGGAGCCGTCGGGCCGGAGCGTCACGACCCCCTTCCCGAACGAGCCTATGTAGATCGTGCCGTCCGGGCCCTCGGCGAAGGAGCTGGTGACCCCGCCGGGCCAGCCCGACGAGCGGTCGTAGGCGGCGACGCGGTCGGACGAGAAGCGCACGATTCCGGCCCCCTGGGTCGCGATCCAGAGTGTCCCCTCGCGGTCCACGAAGAGGCCGGTGAGGAGCGAGCTGGGCAGCCCCTGGTCCTCCAGGAAGACCGTCGAGCCCGCCGCCGTCACCTTCGCGAGCCCGCGGCCGTACCGGCCGACCCAGAGCGTCCCGGCCTCACCGAACGCGAGGCTCGAAGCCGGCGCCGAGTCGTCCGGCCCGTAACGCACGGCCTCGAACTTCCCGGACGTCGCGTCCAGGCGCGCGACGCCGCCGCTCGTCGCGGCGTGGAGGACGCCGTCCGGCGAGAGCTTCAGGTCGAAGACGTTGAGATCGGGAAGCCCGTCCCGGTACGTAAAGACCGCGCCGTCCGCGGCCATTCGCACCACGCCGGCGCCCCGGGTGCCGAGCCAGAGGCCCCCGGTGGGATCCGCCACACCGCACCAGAGCGTCTGCGCCGGTAGCTCCTTCCCGCTCCGGAGCGTTTGCTCGACCCCGGTCTCGCCGAGCCGGGAGAGGCCGCCGTCCCGCGTGATCACCCACAGCCTTCCCGCCGTGTCCTCGAGGAGCTCGATCGCGAACGGCGCCGGTAGCCCGTCGGACGGGGTGAAGACGCGGATCACCGAGGCGGCGTCGATCTCGCCCGAGGCGTCGGGCTCGAGCCGGGCCACGCCGCCGTGGAGCGCGATCCAGATCCGGCCGCGCCGGTCCTGGAGCACCGCCCGGACGTCGTTCCCGGGGAGCCCGTTCTTGAGGCTCCAGGTCGTGAAGTGCTGGCCGTCGTACCGCGCCGCCCCGCCCGAGGTGGCCGCCCAGAGGTAGCCCCAGCGATCCTGGGAGATCGAGTACGCGAACGAATGGGGAAGTCCGTCGGCCGCGGTGAGGCTGCGGAACGGGTAAACGGGGCCAATCGCCTCGGCCACACCGGCCAGACATGCTAGGAAAAGGCACAGACGGGCGCAGGACCGCATCGGACCGCGCATTGGATCATAGGGTAGGTGGGACGAGCCCGCTCGTGGCGCCCGGCCGTGATCTTTACATCGCGGAGACGATCGCGGGCCTACGATGCCTGGATGGCGCACGTGCCCGGAGCCGTCGATCTCGTCGCCGGCGCCATCGCAACCGCCCGTGCCCGGCTGCGGCAGGCCCTGGACCGGTTCCTCGTCGAGCCCTCGGGGGAGCCGCTCCACGACCTGCGCGTGGCGCTCCGGCGGAGCGCAGCCGTCGGCGCGCTGTTCGAGGACGTCCCCTCTGACGGGACGGGCGTCGCGGTGCGCCAGGGCTCCCGGGACCTCCGGCGCCAGCTCTCCGAGGCCCGCCAGCTCGGCGTCTCGGCCGAGCTCCTCGGCGCGCTCGTGAAGAGGAGGGAGCTGCGCGGGCGGCGGCGGCTCGCTTCGGCCGTGTCTCGCGGATGGGACGTGGAAGGCGGGCCGGGGGTCGAGGACGTCCGCGTCGCGGCCGGCGCCGTCCTCGCGGCGCTCGACTCCTGGGCGCTCGCGATCGGCGCCTGGCACCCGGGAGCCGCCGAGGAGAAGGAGGTCGGTAGGCTGGTGACGAAGCGCATCCGGCAGCGCCGGAAGCGTCTCCTCGACGTCGGAGTCCCGGACGAGAGGACGCTCCACCAGCAGAGGGTCGCGGGGAAGGCCCTCCGGTACCAGCTGGAGCTGATCGTCGAGGTGGAGCCCGCGGCCGCGGGGCTGGTGAGGGCGGCTCGCCGGTTCCAGGAGATCCTCGGAGTCGCGCACGACCTCGCCTGTCTCCACGCCGACCTGGACCGAACGCTGCGAGCCCGTCCCCGGCGGCCCCTGGGCGGGCTCGAGATCCTGCTGGCGATCGAGGTCAGGAGGGGTCGCGCGTTCCGGGCAGCGCGGGAGGAGGCGAGGCGATTCCTGGGCGAGCTGAAGAGGACGAAGCCCCGGGTGCGTTTTCGCGCGACGCCGGGGCGGGGACCGGCCACGGATTGAATTCCACAGGCCTGGGCTTCCGGGCGGCTGAGGTTCGGCGCGGAGGTCCGTCTAGAAGGCGACCTGGGCGGCGAGGACGAACTGGCTGTAGCTCTCCTCGGGGACGGTGTTGATCTTCCGTCCCTCCTCCTTCACGCTGAAGTAGTCGAGCTTCAGGTTGATGTTCTTCCCCTTGACCAGGTAGTGGAAGCCCGCCGTGAGCGTCTTGATCCTGCTGCCGTCGACGTCCTTGTTGTTGTCGATCTCGTCGTAGCGGATGCCGAGCTGGTACCGCTTGTCGATCGTGTAGAGGCCCGTCACGTAGAAGCCGTCCCGCACGAGGTCGTCCTTGCCGGCCTGGCCGTCGGTGGCCCGCAGGTACTCGGCGCGGAACCCGATCGGCAGGTCCTCGCCGCCGTCGTACTTCACGTGAGCGCCGATCCGGGTGCGGCCGAGGTGGGCGAGGCCCTCGCCGCCGCTGTACCCCCCGGAGGCTCCGATGAGGAGACCCTTGACGGGCTTCACGTCGAAGCGACCGGCGAAGAAGACGGTGTCGTTCGAGTCGTCGACGAGGTTCGTGGCGGTGCCGTTCGTGATCGACGCCATGGCGCCGAGGTGCTCGCCGTACTCACCCTTGTAGAAGAGGCCCATTTCACGCCGGTCCGAGAAGCCGCGGGTGACGCGGGCGCGCTCGGCGAAGTCGAGCTCGGACGAGGAGCGGACCCCTTCCTCGGTGATGACGATCTTCTTCTGCCCGAGGGAGAGCTCGTGGCCCTTCAGTCCGAGGAACGACACCGCGAGGTCCTGGAGGAGCTTGTCGTCGCCCGTGCCGGTGAAGTTCTGCGTCTTGGCGGGGTCGAGCATCACCTCGAAGCCCCACGCCGGCGTGATCCTGCCGCTCAGCTTGATCTCGGCCCGACGGATCCGGAACGTGTGAAGGCCCGTGCGGTTTCCGTAGTAGCTCGTGGTGGTGGAGGCCGGCGAGTCGTCGGCCACGTACCAGCCCTGGAGGAGCGCCCCGAGCTTCAGCTCGCCATCTCCGACCTTGATCGACGTCGGGATCGCGGGCGCCGCCGGCTTCGGCGCGGTGTACGGGCGGGCCTCCGCCTCCTTGTCGTGCTTGAGGTCGTAGAGGTCGAGCGCGTTCTCGTTCTCGAAGACGCAGGTCTCGCCCGCCGGCCCGTAGCCGATCCGGGTGAGCGACTTGCCCATGTCCTTCGAGCCTTCCCACATCCTGAAGGTGTTCGGGTCGTTGAAGACGTAGATGCGCCCGTCGTGCTTGACCTCCTTGTACCAGAGGAGGTTCACCTGGGCGGCCGCCGGGACGGCGAAGAGGATCGCCGTCAGGAGGGCCAGGGCGGGGACGAGCCGGTGGATCGAACGAGGCTTCATGAGATGTCTCTCTCCTTTCCTGTTGGGGGGCCAGACGGGCGCCGTTATCCGCCCGGGCTGGAAGCGGCCCGCGAAGAGGATGTTCGGACCGTGTAAAGAGTCGATCGGGGCGTCCGGAGGGCCGCCGCGCCCCTTAACGTCGATTTAACACGACCGTAACAGCGTTCCGGTCTGCCGGACGAAGACTCCGCGGCAACGGGCCAGAGCCCGCTCTCAGAGGAGGATCGCATGAAGAAGATCGCCGCTCCGCTCGGCCTCGTGGCCGCGCTCGGCCTCGCCGGCACCGTCTCGGCGCAGCCCGTGCCGGTCGACGCCCGGATTCCCGCCTACGCGACGCAGCCGGGCGTCTCCGGGAACCTCAGCTCGATCGGCTCGGACACCCTCAACAACGTCATGACGCTCTGGGCGGAGAAGTTCAACAAGTTCTACCCGAACGTGAAGATCCAGATCGAGGGGAAGGGCTCCACGACCGCTCCCCCCGCGCTGATCTCCGGCACGGCGCAGATCGGTCCGATGTCGCGTCAGATGAAGGGGAGCGAGATCGACCAGTTCGAGGCGAAGTACGGCTACAAGCCGACCGAGATCCGGGTGGCCGTAGACGCCCTCGCGGTCTTCGTGAACAAGGACAACCCGGTCGCCTGCCTCACGATGCCCCAGGTCGACGCCCTCTTCTCCAAGTCCCGCCGCGCCGGCTACAAGGAGGACGTCAAGACGTGGGGCAAGGCCGGCCTGACCGGAGATTGGGCGGCTCGTCCGGTCAGCCTCTTCGGACGCAACTCGGCGTCCGGGACCTACGGCTTCTTCAAGGAGCACGTCCTCAAGAACGGCGACTACAAGGACGAGGTGAAGGAGCAGCCCGGCTCGGCCTCGGTCGTCCAGGGCGTCACCGTCGACCGGTACGCGGCCGGCTACAGCGGCATCGGCTACACGACCTCCGGCGTGAAGGCGGTCCCGATCGCGGCCAAGCAGGGCGACGAGTGCCACCCGGCCACCGCCGAGCAGGCGTATTCAGGCAAGTACCCCCTGTCGCGCTTCCTCTACATCTACGTCAACAAGGCCCCGAACAAGCCTCTCGACCCGCTCGTGAAGGAGTTCGTGAAGATGATCCTCTCGAAGGACGGGCAGGAGGGCGTCGTGAAGGACGGCTACTTCCCGATCCCGGCCACCGTCGTCGACGCCGAGCTGAAGAAGATCAGCTAGACGGACCTCGACGTGTCGATCGAGGTGACGAGCCTCCCGGGGGGCGGGACGGCGACACCGGCGCGCCCGGCCGGGCGGGCGGCGCGCGACAACGCGCGCCGTCTCCGCCTCGACCGCTTCGCGGCCCGC
>CAYLNK010000025.1:0-37338 GCA_964384675.1 uncultured Holophagales bacterium
GAGAAGCCAAAGGCGGCGAGACGCTGCGGGATGGGCTGGCCATGATCGCGCCGGCGACGGGACCGGCGAGCTCGTCGCGGGCGGGGGCTCCGGCGCAGGGGCCTGCGCGGGGGCCATCCCGGCCCACGACGAGGCGACGACGAGAGCGAGCGTCAGGCGGGGGCTCGGCATGACTTCTGGTCCTTTCGCGGCGACGCCGCAGGGCGGGATTCTGCTCCGACCGGGCCGGACGCGGAACCCGGGAGCCTCGCCCTTAGAATGGCCCCGAACTTGCGGCGTTGCCCCCGGGTACGCCCGAAAGGTGCCACCATGTCCGACGGACCGCAGTCGAACCCGCCCGCCCCGACGCTCCAGTTCTCGATGGACGAGAACGTCGTGAACGGCGTCTACATCAACTTCGCCAACATCATCCACAACCCCGCCGAGTTCATCCTCGACTTCGCTCGTGTGGTCCCCGGACGGACGGACGTGCGCGTCCTCTCCCGGGTGATCACCTCGCCGCTGCACGCCAAGCAGCTGCTGAACGCCCTGGCCCAGAACGTCGCGCTCTACGAGAAGAACTTCGGCCCCATCCGGCTCGAGTTCGACCCGTCCCGCGCCGGCGACGCCGAGCCGAACTGACCCCGAAAGAGACTGGAGCGACCGCACCGATGTCACGACCCGTCACCCGACTCCTCGCCCTCGGCACCCTCCTCACGGTGGGGGCCGCGAATGCTCAGCAGCCGGCGCGCGCCTCGTCCGCGAAGGCGCCTGGCTCCACCGAGAGGGCCGCGACCGCAACGTCCCTTCCCCCCATCTACGACGAGCACGCGCTCGGCACCAAGGCCCTCGAGTGGACGCAGGAGGCCAGCCGGCTCTCAGGCCGGCGCATGTTCGTGAACCTCGGCGTGAACGAGTGCGAGCCGTGCCGGCAGGTCAACGCGGCGATGCACGACAAGAAGTTCTTCGAGGTCTTCATCAAGCAGTTCGTGCCCGTCTTCATCGACGTCGGGCCGCACGCGGCGAAGAACCGCGCCCTCCTCAAGGAGTACGGGATCGACGCGACCAAGGGCCTCCCGGCCGTCGCGATCTTCTCGCCCGAGGGGAAGCTCCTCGAGGTCACCCAGAAGGGCGAGCTGGCGGCCCTCGCAGGCAAGGGCCAGGAGGCGATCCAGGGGTGGATCCTGGAGCGTTTCGCCAGATAGGTCCCGCTCCGCCCGGGGTCGCGCGTGGCACAATGAGCGGTCATGTCCGATCCCGACTCGGGTGACCTCCTCCTGGCGGCTGCCGGTGACGGCGTCGCGTTCCAGAGGCTCCTCGAACGGTGGCGACAGCCGATCTTCACGTTCTTCCACCGCGCCAAGGAGACGTCCGCCGCGACCGAAGCGGCCGTCGAGACCTTCGTGCGGCTCTACCAGACCGCCGGCCAGTACGCCCCGGCGACGCCGTTTCCCGTCTGGCTCTACGGCATCGCGTCCCGCGTCCTCCAGTCCGAGGCACCGGCTCCGGTCCCCCACATCCCGCCGCAGCGCCTCCAGGAATCCCCCGCCGCCCGGGCCGCGCTGGCGCGGGCGGCTCTCGCCGCGCTTCCGGGCGGCGAGCGGGCGGCGTTCCTTCTCACCCGCGCGGCGCAGCTCTCCGTCCCGATGACGGCCCGTGTGCTCGGCATCCCGGAGGCCGAGGTGCCGCGCCGCCTCGTCCGGGCCATGGAGTCCCTGCGGCGCACGCTCGAGCCGCTCCTCGAGGCTGGGCCGCTGCGCCCCGGGACCACGTCGGAGCAGACCGTCGTGCTCGACCGGGACGAGGAGCCCCGATGACGCACGAGGAGTTCCTCCTTCGCCTCGTCGACCCGGGCTCCGCCGCCCAGGGCGGGCACGGGCCGCTCGTCGAGTACCTCAACTCGAACCCCGACGCCCGCGCGACGGCTCGCGCCTTCGGCGCCCTGGAGCGCCTCTACGCGACCGAGCCCCAGGGATCGATCCCCACCGACTTCGACAACCGCGTCCTCGCGCGGCTCTCCGAGCAGGCGCCGGCGTCCGCCAGACCGGCCTCGAGCACGCTCCTGATCGGCCTCGGCGGCGCCGCGGTCGTCGTCGTGGCGGTGCTCCTGCTCAAGGGCCGTGGTACCCCCACACCGGCTCCCGCCGCCGTGCCCACCGCCGCCAGCGCCGTACCGGCGCCGACCGAGATCCCGGAGATCCTGCGCGTCCAGTCGACCCCGGTCTCCCTGGACGGCCCGCCGCTGTCCGACGCCGAGTCGAAGCGGGTGCTGGCAATGCTCGATCCGGAGTTCCTCCGTTTCATGGACACCCTCGCGGGCCTCGACCCGTTCTTCCCGGAGAACGCCGTGGTCACCGGTCTGCAGGGGCCGCCCTCGCCGGCACCGCCGCTCCCCGAGCCCACCATCGCCCCGCTCGACACCGAGAAGGAGTACCTGCGGCTCATCGAGTGGCGACGCCTCTCGAAGAACGAGCGGGCGAGGCTGGACGGGCTCGATGCGGCGTTCCGCGCCCGCCCGGCCGACCAGCGCGAGGTGCTCCTGCGTCGGTGGGAGCTGATCTCGATCCTCTCGCCGGAAGAGCTCGCCGGCCTCAGGCGCCTGGCCTCGCGACTGGCCGAGCTCGACGCCAGGAGGCTGGAGCGCGTCACGCTCGAGATCCGGCAGGTCGGGCTCGAGCCCGACTCGGAGAAGCGCGAGGCCCGCTGGCGCGCGCTCCCGTTCGCGAAGAACCTGACCGGTCAGGAGCTCACGGCCGCGGACAAGCTCCTCCGCTGGAAGTAGAGCCGCTACACTCCCGGCTCAAATGTCGACGCCGAAAGACGAGCCCGCCGCCGCGAGCTTCACGCCGTACGTCTCCGATTCCGAGAGCCTCGCCGAGCTGACGTTCCGGGCCGTCGCGCTCGGCTCCGTCCTGGGCATCGTCTTCGGCGCCGCGTCGGTCTACCTGGGCCTCCGCGTCGGACTGACGACCTCGGCCTCGATCCCGATCGCGGTCATGGCGATCACGATCCTGAAGAAGCTCGGCTCGTCGACGATCCTGGAGAACAACATCGTCCAGACCACCGGCTCGGCCGGCGAGTCCGTCGCCGCCGCGGTCGTCTTCACGGTGCCGGCCCTCATCTTCCTCGGCTTCCCCATGAGGATCCCGATCACGTTCCTCATCGCCATCACCGGCGGCGTCCTCGGCGTCCTCATGATGATCCCGCTCCGCCGCTACCTGATCGTCAAGGAGCACGGCTCGCTGCGCTTCCCGGAAGGGACCGCGTGCGCGGAGATCCTGATCGCCGGTGAGAAGGGCGGGACGTCCGCGAAGAAGATCTTCCACGGTATCGGCATCGGCGCGGCGTTCAAGCTCGCGACGTCGCTCTTCGGCCTTTTCAAGGCGCGGGTCGCCCGGGCGCTCCCGTTCTACCCCGGCGCTCAGCTCGAGTGCGAGGCGTCTCCCGAGCTGATGGCCGTCGGCTACATCATCGGCTACGAGACGAGCGTGATCATGGTGGCGGGCGGGCTCCTCGCCTCCCTGATCCTGGCTCCGATGATCGTCTTCTTCGGCGGCCACCTCGCCGAGCCGCTGGCGCCGGCCACCAGCCTCATCAAGGACATGAGCTTCGGGGAGCTCCGCGACAAGTACATCCGCTACATCGGCGCCGGCGCGGTGGCCGCCGGAGGCGTGCTCGGCCTCGTTCGCGCGGCCCCGGCCATCTGGGATTCCCTGACCGCGTCGATCCGACAGCTCCGCGGCATGGCGGGCGGGACGGGCGAGAGCGTCAAGCGCACCGAGCGCGACACGCCGATCACCTGGGTCGTGGGCGGCTCGCTCGCCATCGCCGTCTTCATCGCCCTGATGCCGGTCTTCCGGATGAACATCCTCGGCGCGGTGCTGATCGTCGTCTTCGGCTTTCTCTTCTCGGTCGTCTCCGCGCGGATCACCGGGCTCGTCGGCTCCTCGTCGTGCCCGCTCTCGGGGATGACGATCGCCGTCGTCATCGGGACGTGTCTCCTGTTCCTCGCGGTCGGCTGGTCCGGGTCGGGCTACTCGTTCGTCGCGCTCGTGGTGGGCGCGGTCGTCTGCATCGCGATCTCGAACGCGGGCACCACGGCCCAGGACCTGAAGACGGGCCACCTCGTCGGCGCGACGCCGCGGGCGCAGCAGACGGCGATCCTGGCGGGCGTCCTCACCTCGGTCGTCGCGGTCGGCTGGACGACGTACGCGCTGAACGTCTCCGAGACGAAGACCACGCCGCTGGCCGCCCCGGTCTCCGTTCCCTCGGACTCCTTCGCCTCCGCCGACGACGTCGCCGGACCTGGCGGCAGGAAGCTCGCGTTCGTGCGGGTGAGCACCGGCGAGGTCGCCGGTCTCGAGGCGGGCAACTACCTCGTCGACCGCGGCACGAGCCAGGCCGTGGCGCGCCGGGTGGACGGGATCGGCGGGAAGACGTTCCCCGCCCCGCAGGCGAACCTCATGGCCGTGCTCATCAACGGGCTCCTCGAGCGGAAGCTCCCGTGGGACCTCGTCCTGATCGGCGTCGCCATCGCGCTCTTCATCGAGCTGATGGGCGGCCACTCGCTCACCTTCGCGGTGGGTGTCTATCTCCCCCTCTCGTCGACGATGCCGATCTTCATCGGTGGCCTCGTGCGAAAGCTGGCCGACCGGCGCTACGGGCGCAAGGCGGACGACCCGTCCGAGAGCGAGGGGACGCTCTGGTCATCCGGGCTCATCGCGGGCGGAGCGCTCGTGGGCGTCCTGACGGCGCTCCTCCACTTCGACGTCTTCCGCCTCCCGTTCGACGAGGACCTCGAGCTGCCGCTGAAGATCGCGCTCGGCCCGAGATTCTGGCCGTCCCTCTACGGCAGCGATCTCCTGCCGATGCTCGTCTTCGCCGCCCTCGGCTACGCGCTGTTCCGGGGAGCCCGCAACCCCGAGCCGGAGAAGTAGAGACGGGTGCCCGGGGCCGCCGCGAACGCGGCAGCCCCGGGGTAGGACCGGGGGCGGCCGCGGAACGCGCGCTCCCTCGAACCCGGCCCGGATCAGAAAGCAAGACAGCCGAAAGGTGGGGGCCCGGGGGAGGACCGGGCGGTCGCGGAACGCGCGGTCGGATCAGAAAGCAAGACAGCCGAAAGGTGGGGGCCCGGGGGAGGACCGGGCGGAGGCGCGGAACGCGCGTCCCAGGAACCCGGCCCGGATCAGAAAAACAAGACAGCCGAAAGGTGGGGGCCCGGGGGAGGACCGGGCGGCGGTCCTCCCCCGCCTCACTACGCCCGGACGGCGGTAGGTGTCGCGGAATAGAGCGCGGCCTGAGCCTCGAGCTTCGCGATCAGCGCGGCGCGCCGCGCGGCATCCAGGTTCTCGGACCCAGCCCGGAGGATCTCCGGATTGCCGTCGATGGAGCGGCGGAAGAGAAAGTCCTGCACGGCCTTCGCATCGACGCGCGTCGTCTGCTTCAGGAGGGACGCCACACCCGCGACCAGGACCGGATGGTCCTCGTGGAGCAGGAGCTCACACAGGTCGAGGACCGCGAACGCCTCGCGCCGGCCTTCCGTGACGAGCCCCGAGGCGCAGAGCAGGGCGAGCTGACGGCGACCGGTGCTCTTGAGCTTCGCCCACTTCCTCACGATGGTGATCTTGGCCGGGTCGAGCGCGAACGCCGGCGCGCCGATGCGCGTCCCGATCGCTTCGGACAGCTCGAGGTCGTCGGCCACCAGGGAGCACCACTTGTCGAGGCGTGCGACGAGACCGGGCTCGAACTCCCGCTGGAACCGCTCGAGGAGATCGATCGCGACGAGGATCTCCTCACGCACCTTGCGCGGCATCGCGGCATCGGCGATCGCCACGGCGGTCTCGTAGTCGATCGCGGCTCGGTTCTTGGTGAAGACGTCCTTGGCCACGGCGCGTACGACGGTGGCCCGGACTCCGAGCGTCTTGACAGGACTCTTGATCGAGGCGGGCTGAGCGGCCTTGACCTTCTCGTCGACGCGGGCGTCGAGCGCAGCCCTGATCTCTTTCAGGAGCGGGAGGGCGGCAATGGAGGAGGAAGGCTTGACCATAGAGACAACCCCGAATTTTACCACGACCGGGGGGCGCGGCGCCGCCGCTGCGGACTGCGGAGACGCGGAGGCGGTCGCGGGCCGACGCACCGCCCGGAAGGCAAACGCATGCCTCACAGCAGTTTATTCCCGCCGATCGCGGCTCGGCCGGCCCGCGTGCGGGGGCGCAGGACGAGGGGTGGCGGTCCGCTCCGGGCCGAGGTCTCCCGCGCCGCGTGGACGCCGTCGCTCGCGGCCTGGACGTCGCGAAGGAGCGAGACGCTGGCGGCGCCGCTCTCCTGCACGGCCCTCACACAGCACGGCTCGAGATGGTAGGAGACACGGTCGACGAGCCGGACCAGGCGCTCGAGAAGCGACGGCTCGACGCCGGCCGGGACCTTCACGTGAAGGTACCCGAGGTACCCGTGATTGACGCGGAGCCGCTCGACCAGCCGGAGGGATCGCCGGACGGCCTCGACGGGGTCCTTCGGGAGACCGCACGTCAGGAAGAGGCCGTCGCAGAGCCCCCGCCGGTAGGCCGACAGGAAGATCTTCGCCACGGACTCCGGATCCACCAGGGCGGAGGCGAAATCCTGGTTTCCGAGCGGACAGAAGCTGCAGGCGTACCGGCAGGTCTCGGGAAGGAGGAACCGGAAGACACGACGTCCGCCCGTCCCGGTGACGATCGACTGCCGAATCACCCATTCCGGTGGAGCCGCCGCGCGCCGCCTGACCGACCTCTCGAGAAACGCGATCTCCATGGAGTCCCCCATGGGCGTAAGATAGACGCAAGTAAGGCGCAAGTCAAGGGCTGTGGCCCGATTCCTGGTCTTCATCTATCGCTGATTGCCGCTCGCGATGATCCCACCGCCCAGGACGAGCTCGGGACGGTCGGCGTCGTAGAACACGGCGGACTGCCCTGGCGCCGCGCCCCAGACCGGCTCGTCGAAGAGCAGACGACCCGACCCGTTGTCGTCGAGCTCGAGCGTCGCGGGCTGCTCCACGTGCCGCGAGCGGATGCGGGCAAGGAGGCGCGCCGGCGGCCGTGGAACCAGCCGGTTCACGCGCGCGAGGGGCACCTCGCGCGACAGGAGCGCCTCACGCCGGCCGACGACCACCCGCCCCGCCTCGGGCTCCAGGGCGACCACGTGGAGCGGCGCGCCCGTCGCCACGCCCAGCCCACGCCGCTGTCCGACGGTGAAGCCGAAGACCCCGTCGTGCCGACCGAGCCGTGTGCCGGCGGTGTCCGTGACGTAACCCGTCGCGTGGGCCGGCAGGGCGAGGCCGAGGGACGCGGCCTCGCGTCTCACGAAGGCGCCGGGCCCGTCACCCTTCGGAATGAAGCAGACTTCCTGGGAGTCGGGCTTGTCCCAGTTCGGAAGGCCGGCCTCCCGGGCGATCTCGCGCACCTCCGGCTTGGTCAGCTCCCCGAGCGGGAAGAGGGCGTGGGCGAGCTGGCCCGGGGTGAGGTCGTACAGGAAGTACGTCTGGTCCTTCGCGAGGTCGCGGGCCCGCAGGAGCCGCGTCTCACCGTTCGCCGGGTCCTTCTCGACCCGCGCGTAGTGCCCGGTCGCAACGGCGTCACAGCCGAGGGCCGCCGCCCGCTCGAGGAGCGTCTTGAACTTCACCTCGGTGTTGCAGGCCGTGCACGGGATGGGGGTCGCTCCCGCGAGATACGCGGCCACGAACGGGCGGACCACGGCCTCCCTGAACCGCTCCTCCAGGTCGAGGACGTAATGCGGGATCCCGATCATCCCCGCGGCGCGGCGCGCGACCGACAGGTCGTCGAGCGTGCAGCATCGCCCCTCCACCGCTCCGGTGCCGTCCCGGTCGTGGTCCCAGAGGTGCATCGACAGCCCCACGACCGCCGCCCCCTGGCGGGAGAGAAGCAAGGCGGCGACCGAGGAATCGACCCCGCCGGACATCGCCACCGCGATCCTCACCGCCCGAGTGTAGTTCGCCCTGATCATGGTGGGGGCCCTCGCCGGGGCGTACGTAGGAGGACGGGGAGACTCGCTCCACGGAAGGAGGGACGTGCCATGAGATGGGAGATCGGCCTCTCGACGGGCATCGCGTACACCCGCCCGATCCTCGAGACGCTCGAGCCGATCGCGGCGGCGGGCTTCCAGGTCCTGGAGGTCTCGAGCGCGCCGAGGCACCTGGACCTCGACCATCCGCGCGCCCTGCGGAACGTGCGGACGCGGATCGACTCGCTGGGCCTCCACGTCACGGCCCTTCACGCGCCGTTCGGCGAAGGGATCGACCTGACCGCCGCGGACGGCGCGACACGCGAACGGACCATGGACCGGCTGACCCGTGCCGCGGACGCCCTCGCGATCCTGGGGGGGACCTTCTACGTGATCCACCCGGGGAGCGAGGATTCGCACTGGAGCTGGGAACGCGACGAGCGGCTCGCCCGGGCCGCAGAGGGGCTGAGCTGGGTCCACGAGGTCTGTCGCGCCCGGAAGCTGACGCTCACCCTGGAAACGCCCCTCCCCCACCTCCTCGGGGGCGAGCTCGACGACCTCGGCTGGCTCCTCGAACGGATCCCCGCCGAGGGCACCGGCGTCTGCATCGATACCTCTCACCTGGCGCTCGGCGGCACGCTGCTCGCCGCGGTGAAGAGGTTCGGCCCCCGGCTCGTCCACCTCCAGGCGAGCGACAACCACGGCGTGACCGACGATCACCTCCCGCCCGGGACCGGCAGCATCGATTGGGCCGCCCTCACCCGGACCCTCGAGGAGGTGGGATACGACGGTGTCTTCATGCTCGAGATCGCGGGCGGCGACGACGTCGCGGCGCACGTGGACTGGACCGCGGCGGCCACCCGGAAGATGTTCCCGGCCCCGGTCCCGGCCGCCGGGGTCTGAGCCGTCGGCGATCCGGGACCGCGCCCGATTCAAGCAAGAGACCGATTCGAGCACGTTCCCGTGCGGCTCGGACGCTCAGATTTTTCGGCTTTCTTTCGGCTCCTGAAGTAGCATCTCCCCCGGCTTCAGAACCGCATTTCCGGAACTCCGGATTCGCTCATCGGCTGCTGGTTTTCAGACACCTGCGTCGTCCGTCATCTGCGCAACGACCGCCATCGGTCTGCAACTGCTTTTTCATCGGAAGGAAGTGCCCATGACCGTTTCGAGACGCGGCCTCCTCGTGATCGCCACGTTCGCAATCGCCGCCAGCGCGTCGCCGCTCGGGGCTGCCGAAGGGACAGGCAGATCCGAGTCCGAGATCCGGGAAGGCGTCCTCGAGGCGCGCCGGGCCCGGATGGCCGCGCGGTTCGGGAACACCGACCTCACCGACCTCGACCGCCGGGCCGCGGACACCTTCGCGGCCGAGCAGAAGGGGGCCCGCCGCCTCTCCCTCGGTGTGACCGCCGGGGCCACGTGGACCGCCCTCGGCCCCACGTTCAGCCCCACGTTCACGAGCCCGGTCGGCGCGGCCCTCCCCGGTCAGGACGACACGGGTCTGATCGCGGCCATCGCGACCCACCCGACCGAGGCCAAGACCATCATCGTGGGCCTCTCCGGCGGGGGTCTCTGGAAGACCGTGGACGGCGGCGCCAGCTGGAAGGCCGTGGCCGAGGGGCTGCCGTCGGGCGGCCTGCAGATCGGGGCCGTGGCGTTCGCGCCCTCCAACCCGAGCCGTGTCTACGCGGGGACCGCCTGCGGCGACAACGCCACGACGAAGTCGTCCCGGCCGGGCGACGGCAACTTCGCGCTCGCGTTCGGCCTCCTCGTCTCCAACGACGGCGGTGACACGTTCCAGCGGGTCGAGGGGACGTCCCCGGGCGAGTTCTTCTGGCAGATCGAGGTGGATCGCACCAACCCGGACATCCTCCTGGCCGGTGTCGACACCGGCCTCCTCCGCTCGACGGACGCCGGGAAGACGTGGACCGGGCTCATCACGCCGGCGTCGATCCAGGCGGCCTACGGGCTCGAAAGCACGCCCTCCTCGCTCTACGCGACCACCGTCGTGCGGTCGCGGTCGAATCCCGGCGTGATCTACGCGTCGGTCTGGGCGCCCGGCACGGTGCCGGGCAGCGTCTTCAAGTCGACCGACGCCGGGGCGTCGTTCGTGGCGACGGGCCAGGCGGGGATCCCGCCCAGCAACCTGGCGACCCGCGGGCGGGTCAGCCTCGCCGTCCACCCCACGAACCCGGACCACGTCTACGCGCTCGTCGCCCTGCAGAGCGGGAAGCAGGCGGGCTTCGCGCGCTCCACCGACGGCGGGGCGACCTGGACCGGAGTCGACCTGGTGACCCCGAAGGTCAACATCCTGGGGAGCCAGGGAAGCAACTGCATCTTCCTGGCCGCCGACCCGGCGGCGCCCGGCACGCTCTACGCGGGGGGCCTCGACGCGTGGCGCTCGACGGACGAAGGGGACACCTGGACCCAGGTCTCCAACTGGGCCGGACCCACGGTTCCGCCGCGCCCGCTCCCGTACCTCCACGCCGACCAGCACGTCATGGTGTTCGGCGCCGACAACACCGCCTACATCGGTAACGACGGCGGCATCTTCCAGCGGACCGCGACCGGCTTCCAGGGTCTCAACGCGCAGATATCCGGCTTCATGGTCGACGAGATCTGCGCCAACCCGGCCGGCACGATCGTCATGGTGGGCAACCAGGACAACGGCACGGCGATCCTGCGGGAGAACGGACGCTGGGACCAGATCGGCGGCGGGGACGGCTACGGCTGCCGTGTGAACCCCACGAACGACCTGACGCTGACGCTCTCGGCGACCAACCAGAACCTGCAGTACTCCCGGGACGGCGGCAAGACGTTCACGGACTCGAACGGGCTCACCGAGGCCGGCGACCCCGGCAAGTCGGCGTTCCGCACCCTGGTGCTCGGCCACCCCTCGGTGAACGGACGGATCTTCACCACCACGAAGCACAAGGTCTGGGTATCCAACGACGACGGCCAGAACTGGGAGAAGCTGTCCCAGACCATGCCGGTCATCTCGGACATCGAGGACCTGACGATCTCCCAGGACGGGACGACGATGTGCCTCGTGGACGACGAGGGGATGGTCCTCGCTTCCGTCGACGGCGGCGCGACCTGGACGGTCGTCTCGAAGTTCCCCGTGAAGGGAGGCAGCCTCCGGATCCGGGTCGCCCAGGCCGGCATCTACGTCAGCTCGACGATCGCGGCGAAGGGGAAGGAGCGCCTCTGGCTCTACTCCTTCGACAGCAAGACGTGGACGCCGCTCTCGAAGACCGGCCAGCCGGACGGGCTCCCGGACCTCCCCGTCTGGACGTTCGAGGTCGACCCGGTGACTCCCACGGTCCTCTGGGCCGGCTGCTACACGGGCCTCTACCGATCGGGCGACTCGGGCCAGACGTGGCGGCGCCACGGCGACGGCCTGCCCAACGTCCCGGTCACGGCGATCACGTTCACCAAGGACGCGTCCACGGTCTTCGTCGGCACCTCCGGACGCGGCGTCTTCCGCGCCGGAACGGCCGCGGCCGCGTCGGCCCCCGACTCCCGGCTCCCGCTCGTCGCTCCGGCTCCCGACTTCGCTTTGGAGCCGGCGGCGCCCCGGCCTGGCCAGAACGTGACGTTCACCGACAGGTCCCGCTACGGGACGAAGTGGAGCTGGGACTTCGGGGACGGCAGCCCGAAGTCCACGGCGGTCAACCCCGAGCACGTCTACGCGACGGCGGGGACCTACAACGTCGTGCTCACGCTCACGAACGGAGCGGGCGAGTCCGCGAGCGCCACCAAGGCGGTCACGGTGGCGTACGCCACCACGGGCACCGGGGACGCCTTGACGTACCTCGTGCCGGTCATCGTGCGGGCCGAGGGCGCGGGGGGGACGAGCTTCGGGTCCGAGCTCACCCTCACGAACCGCGCGGGGAAGGACCTCGCGCTCACCTTCCGGACCAAGGACGGCTCGGGGACCTACACCTTGAAGCCCGGCCAGGAGATCTATCCCGACGTCTTCGCGTTCCTGAAGACACGAGGGCTCGACACGCCGGAGGGCACCGCGGTGACGACGCTCCGCATCGAGGTGCGCGGGGCCCGCGACCTGGGGCAGTTCGGGGCGCTCGCCCGCGTCACGACGCCTCCGGGCGCCGATCTCCGCGCGCAGGGCATCGCGGGCCGCTTCGGCCTCGCGCTCTCCGCGTCGCCGCTCCTCTCGGGCGCCGCCAAGGAGGCCGTCCTCTACGGCCTCCAGCAGATCGGCGAGGCCGGGAAGTCCGGCGCCCGCTCGAACCTGGCCTGCTCCCACGCCGGCGGCGGCTCCCTCGGTGCCCTCAAGCTCGAGGTCACCTACCACGACGGCGACACGGGGTCGAACAGCGCCACGAAGGACACGTTCGAGCTCTCCGCCTTCGCCTGGGACCAGCGGGGCACCCCGCTCGCCTCGCGGGGGATCAAGAACGGCTGGGCCACCATCAAGCGCGTCTCGGGGAACGACCAGTTCGTCTGCTACGCGACCGTCCTCGACAACGCCAGCGGCGACAGCTCGTACGTCGAGATGATCGCCCTGGACGGCAAGTCCACGAAGTCCCACGCGCTCCTGCCCGTCGTGGTCGACACCGGCGGCTACAAGACGGAGCTGACCCTCGCGAACCGCACCGTCGAGCCGCTCGGCGGGGAGTTCGTCGTCATCACCTCGAGCGGCGAGACCGACTACGGCGAGTTCTTCATCGAGCCGCTCGCCCAGCTGATCGTCCCCGACATCGTCAAGGAGCTTCGCGACGCGGGCTTCGACCTCCCGTCCGGGTCCGTCGCGAGCCTCTCCTTCGAGTTCGGGACGGTCGTCACACCGGGTGTGAAGGGCCAGGGCGAGAGCTCCCCCGTCTCGGCGTCGGACGTCTTCGTCGGAGGCAGGACCTACGCCACGAAGGGGAACGCGGGCGCGCAGTTCGGCCTCGCCTACCCGTACTCGGTCCGGGGCAGCGCGGCGGACACCGAAGCGTACGTCTACGGGCTCCAGCAGTCCGGCACGCGCGGGCAGGAGGGGGGCACGCGGTCGAACCTCGCCGTGGTCCACGCGTTCGGCGGCAACGACGAGCCGCTCGAGGTCGAGGTGACGTACTACGACGGCGCCGGCGCCGAGCTCGGCAAGGAGAGCCTCGGCGTGAAGCCGGGCCAGTGGAGCCAGGTCGGGCAGCCGCTCGCCCGCTTCACCGGCGTCACACAGGGATACGCGCGGATCCGCAGGGTCTCCGGAACGGACCAGTTCTTCGCGTACGGCGTCCTCAACGACCAGGCGAACGACGACGGCAGCTTCGTCAAGATGGTCATCCCCTAGTCTTCGGGCAAGGCCGGATGGGGAGGGCCGGCGGCCCTCCCCATCCCGGTTTCCTCAGCGCCCGGGGCCGCCCTCGTGCGCCGTCGCGACGCCGCCGCCCAGCCGGACCGGAAGCCGCGCCGCGCCCCAGCTTCCCGGCAGGGGCTCGAAGACGCCGGGACAGCGGGCGCCGCAGTCGATGCAGCGCCCATCGCCGACGAGACCCCACTCGGTGATCTCGTAGCCGCTCCGTCCGATCAGCAGCTCGCCGCACCCGGCGCACCAGGTGCTCTCGTCCTTGGCGTCCTCGACGTTCCCGACGTAGACGTGCTGGAGACCGTTCCGCCGGGCGATCCGGACCGCGCGTAGCAGCGTCGCCTTCGGGGTGGGCGGGATGTCGGCCATCCGGAACGACGGATGGAAGGCGGAGAAGTGGAGAGGGACGTCGAACCCCAGGTGCCCGCCGATCCAGCGGGTCAGGTCGTCCACCTCGGCGTCCGAGTCGTTCAGGCCCGGGATGAGGAGGTTCGTGATCTCCAGCCAGACGCCCGCGCCCTTCAGGTAGGTCAGCGTGTCGAGGACCGGCGCCAGGTGCGACCCGGTGACGTGCTCGTAGAACGACTCCCGGAACGACTTCAGGTCCACGTTGGCGGCGTCGATCGACCGGAAGAGGTCGGCGCGCGGGGCCGGACAGATGTAGCCCGCCGTGACCGCGATCGTCTTGACTCCCCGCTCCCGGCAGGCGGCGGCCACGTCCGCCGCGTACTCGAGGAACACGGTCGGGTCGTTGTAGGTGAAGGCGACGCTCCGGCAGCCGAGCTGCACGGCCGCCTCCGCCACGCGCTCCGGCGACGCCTGGTCCGTCAGGATCTCGAGCTCCCGGGACTTCGTCATGTCCCAGTTCTGGCAGAACTTGCAGCCCAGGTTGCAGCCGGCGGTCCCGAAGGAGAGGACCGGAGTCCCGGGCAGGAAGTGATACAGGGGCTTCTTCTCGATCGGGTCCACGCAGAAGCCGCTCGACCGGCCGTAGGTGCGGAGGACGACGCCTTCGCCCTCGCGGGCCCGCACGAAGCAGAAGCCCGCCTGCCCGTCGTGGAGCTTGCAGAAGCGCGGACAGACGTCGCACTGGACCCGGCCGTCCGCGAGGGCGTGCCAGTGGGTCGTCGGAAAGGCGGTGCTGGACATCGGACGCCTCCAACGTGGAATGTGGGCGCCGGGACCCCCGAAGTCGCTGGTCCGGATGTATCAGGGGTGTCAGGATGGTCGGCATGACGCGTCCCGTGGTCCTCCCGGATGACGAGATCCGCGCCCGGCTGACGAGCCTCCCCGGCTGGTCGCTGGCAGGCGGCAAGCTCCACCGGGAGCTCCGCTTCCGCGACTTCTCGGAGGCCTTCGGCTTCCTGGCGCGCGCGGCCCTGGCCGCCGAGCGGCTCGGGCATCACCCGGACTGGTCGAGCTCGTGGGCGACGGTCACGATCGACCTCGTCACCCACGACCAGCGCGGGATCACGGAGCTCGATTTCCTTCTGGCCGCGGAGCTGGAGCGGCTCGTCCCGGCCTGAAGCCCGGCCCCTACAATCCCCGGATGACGACGCCCCTTCGCCGCGCCGCGCGGCTCGTTCCCGCCCTGACCGCGCTCGCCGCCTGCCTCGCCGCCCCCGCCGCCCCGCCCGGGCTCGTGACCGTCTCGGCGCGCCGCCTCCTGGACGTCGAGGCGGGCCGGATCGTCGAGAACGTCGTGGTGCGGATCGAAGGCGGCGTCGTCACCGCCGTCGAGCCGCGAAAGGCGGGAGAGACCGTGACGTACGACCTGGGCGACGTCACCCTGGTGCCCGGCCTGATCGACTGCCACACCCACCTCGTCGGGCGTGAGGAGCAGACGCCCGACGAGGAGCTCCGCGAGTCGACGGCGCACGCCGCGCTCGAGGGCGCGGTCAACGCCAGGAAGACGCTGGAAGCCGGCTTCACCACCGTGCGGGACCTGGGGAGCCGCGACTTCGCCGACGTGGCGCTCCGGGACGTGATCGCGTCGGGGGAGCTGGCTGGCCCGCGGATGCTGGTCGCCGTGAAATCGCTTTCGGCGACCGGCGGGCACGGGGACCGCAACGAGATCCCCTTCGACTTCGAGGTGCACCGCTACTCGGCCGTGGCCGATGGAGGGGAGGAAGTCCGCAAGAAGGTCCGCGAGAACGTGAAGTACGGCGCGGACTGGATCAAGGTCCTGGCGACGGGCGGCGTGATGTCGAAGGGCACCGACCCGCGTTCGGCCGACTACTCCGAGGAGGAGCTGCGCGCCGCCGTGGCGGCCGCCCGGGAGAAGGGACGCGACGTGGCGGCGCACGCCCACGGCGCCGAGGGGATCCGCCGCGCGGCCCGGGCGGGCGTTCGGTCCGTCGAGCACGCGTCGATGCTGGACGACGCGGCGGTCGCCGCGGTGAAGGAGAACGGCACGTTCCTCGTCCCGAACCCGTACACCAGCTCCCAGATCCTCTCCCGCGGCAAGGCCGGTGGCTTCACCGACTACCAGATCGAGAAGTCCCGTTCGGTCTACACGCTGAAGATGGAGAGCCTGAAGCGCGCCATCCGCGAGGGCCTCCCGATCGCGTACGGGACGGATTCCGGCGTGCAGGCGCACGGGGAGAACGGCAAGCAGCTCACGATCTTCGTGGAGGCCGGGATGACCCCGCTCCAGGCGATCCGGACCGCGACGACCGTCGCCGCGCGGCTCCTCCGGATGGAGACCCGGATCGGACGGATCGCCAAGGGCTTTGCCGGCGACCTCGTCGCCGTCGCCGGGAACCCGCTCGAGAAGGTGGCGGTGCTCGAGGCGCCCGTTTTCGTGATGAAGGACGGCAGGGTCGCGCTCGTCCGTACGACGCGCTGACCGCGAGACATCGGCGGGCCGCTCCGCGACCTTCGGGACGGGACCTCGCGGCGGTCGGCGGCGTCGTGCCCCACAACCCGGGTCCGGGCCCGGCGCACCCCAGCCCCGGCTGTAGATTTCCGGACACTCTGTCCCCTTTCCTTCAACGGGAAGAGCCGGGCGCTGCGATCCGTTCTCCGTCGCATGATCGTCCGCGGCCCGCTCCGGAGGCGGCTTCAGGTGCACGAACGGGCCGGTCTGGCAGGCATGGCACGGATGGTGAAAAGAGGTCCACGTACGGAGATCACCACCATGTCCCAGAAGAACGTGGAGCTCATCATCGGAAAGCTGGCGACGGACGAGGAGTTCCGCCAGCAGTTCCAGAAGGACCCGGCCCGGGCCCTCCTCGGCTGCACCGATCGAGGGCTCGAGCTGACACCGTGTGAGCTGACGGCCCTCGTCGCCACCGACCCCGCGGCCTACGACCGGTTCGCCGACTCCCTCGACCCGCGGCTCCTCAAGGCGAGCCTGCGCTCCTGCCAGATCGAGAGGGGCCGCCCGTGAGCCGCCTCCTCCTGATTCCCGCGGCGCTCCTGGCCGCCTCGCTGCCGGCGAGCGGAGCCTCGCATCCGGTCTCCCTCGCCGAGGCGACGGAGCGGGCGCTCGCGAAGAACCACGACATCGCGATCCAGCGCGAGGGGCTCACCATCGCCGGCGCGCAGCTGCTCAGGACCGAGTCGGCCTACGAGCCGACGTTCCGGCTCGACACCCGCTACCGGGACCGCACCGATCCGGTGAACTCCCTGCTTTCTGGCGCCCCCGCGGGTGAGGACGGTCCCAGCACGTCGGGCCTCTCCACCTCGGCCGGCCTCAGCGCGCTCCTCCCCACCGGCGCCACCGTCTCCCTGTCGACGGCGGTGACGCGCGAGCGGGCGAGCAGCACGTTCGCGCTCCTTTCGCCGTCGTACTCCACGTCCTTCGGCCTCGACGTCCGCCAGCCGCTGCTCCAGAGCCGCGCGATCGACCCGGCCCGGCGTGCCATCCGCGTCGCGAGGCTCGAGCGGGACCGCTCGACGCACGCCCTCCGGCGGACGGTCACCGAGACGGTCGCCGCCGTCGAGCGCGCGTACTGGACGCTCGTCGCCGCCCGCCGCGACCTCGCCGTGCGCCGCTCCAGCGTCGCCCTCGCCACCGAGCAGCAGTCCGATTCGCAGGCGCGCATCGACGCCGGGACCCTGCCGGAGTCCGACCTCGCGCAGCCGGTCGCCGAGCTGGCGCGCCGCAAGGGCGAGCTCTTCGCGGCCGAGGAGAACGTCCGGCGTGCCGAGAACGCGCTCAAGTCTCTCGTCCTGGACGACCCGGCCGATCCGCTCTGGAACGACCCGCTCGAGCCGACCGACCAGCCCGACGTGACCTTCCGCCCGGTCGACCTCCAGAAGACCCTCGCCACCGCGAGGGAGAAGAGGCCCGAGGTCGCCGACGCGGCGACCGTGCTCGCCCGTCAGGAGGTCGATCTCACCGCGGCCCGGGACCGGATCCTGCCGCAGCTCGACCTGGTGGGGTCGTACGCGCGCCGGGGGCTCGCCGGCAGCCAGAACCCGAACGCGCGCTCGATCACCGGCGCCCCGCTCGTCGTGCCGGAGATGGTGGACGGCGGGCTGGGTCGCTCCTTCGGGACGATCGGTGAGAACCGCTTCCCCGACGCTTCCATCGGGCTCGCCCTGACGCTCCCGATCGGGAACACCGCGGCTCGGCAGGACGTCGCCATCGCCGACGCCGGGCGCCGGCAGTCCGCGCTCGCGCTCGCCCAGCTGAAGCAGCGGGTCGAGGTCGAGGTCCGCAACGCCGTCACGTCGCTCGAGACGGCCGCCCAGCGGATCGAGGCGGCGCGAGCCGGCCTGAAGGCCGCGGAGACGCAGCTGGGCGCCGAGAAGGAGCGCTTCGCCGTGGGCCTCTCGACCAACTTCTTCGTGCTGACCCGCCAGAACGACCTGGCGCTCGCGGCCGTCACCGAGACCGCCGCCTCCGCCGACTACGCAAAGGCCCTCACCGAGCTGTCCCGCGCCACGGGGACGCTGCTCGAGGAGCGCCGCATCCAAGTTGCCAATGACGCCCCGGCGAGCCGGGCCGATGGAGCCTCCAGATGAAGCCTGCCAACACGATGAGCCTCCCCCTCCGGCGGGAGGTCCCCACCACCGCAATCCTGCTTCTCTCCTCCATCATCCTGCTCGCCCTTTCACTCCTCGGCTGCGGGAACGCCGGGGCGTCAGCTTCCCCCTCCCGGACCACGGCCCCCGCGCCGCCCCCGATCAAGGTGACGGCGTCGACGGTCGAGTCGAAGGTCCTTCCCCGCCGCCTCGAGGTGACGGGCGCCCTCGTCGCCGACGAGACCGCCGACGTCGCCGCCGAGCGCGACGGCCGCGTCGCCCGGGTGCTCGTGGAGCGCGGTACGTTCGTCGAGAAGGGTGCCGTGATCGCGCTCCTCGACCCGCGCGAGGCGCGCGCTACGCTCGACCAGGCGACGGCCCAGCACGCCTGGGCCGAGAGCGAGGTGAGGCGCTACGCCGAGCTCCGCAAGAAGGAGGTCGTGGCGAAGTCCGAGCGCGAGCGGAAGGAGACCGAGCGCGACCTCGCCAAGGCTTCTCTCGACATGGCCCAGAAGGGCTTCGAGGACACCACCATCCGCGCCCCGTTCTCCGGCGTCATCTCCGAGAAGAAGATCTCCGAGGGAGCGTTCGTGCGTCGCGGCCAGGCCGTCGCCGGCCTCGTGAAGGTCGACCCGCTGCGGGCCGAGCTCGCCATCCCGGAGTCGGCCGTCTCCGCCGTCAAGGTGGGCCAGAAGGTCGACCTCTACGTCCAGACGTTCCCCGGCCGCACCTTCGACGGGAAGATCGCCTACGTCGGCCCCTCGCTGAAGTCCGAGGCCCGAACCCTCGTGGTGGAGGCCGTCCTTTCGAATCACGACCGCCTGCTCAAGCCGGGCCTCTTCGCGACGGCGTCCATCGAGCTCCCGGTCAGCTCCCCGCTCGTCCTCGCGCCCGCTGCCGCGATCGTCACCCAGGCGGGAATCTCCCGGGCCTTCGTGCTGGGCGCCGACGGGGTCTCCGAGCGGCTCGTCTCCCTCGGCGACCGCTACGGCGACCGCGTCGAGGTGAAGGGCGGGCTCGCCGCCGGCGACCGTGTCGTCCTGACTCCCGACCGCCGGCTCGCCGACGGCCTCCAGATCGCCCGATAGGCAGCCCGAGGAACCAGCCGCCATGCAGGCTCTCGCCCGCCTCTGCGTCCGCCGCCCCGTCTTCGCCTCGGTCCTGATCCTCACGCTGATCGTCGTCGGCGGCGTGGGCTACAGCCGCCTCGGCACCGACCGCTACCCGAAGGTGGACTTCCCCACGATCTCGATCATCACCCGCCTCGACGGCGCGGCCCCGGAGGAGATCGAGACCGAGGTGACCGACAAGATCGAGGAGTCGGTCAACACCATCGCCGGCATCGACGAGCTGCAGTCGACCTCGGCCGAGGGGATCTCCCAGGTCTTCATCACGTTCGTCCTGGAGAAGAGCGCCGACGTCGCCGCGCAGGAGGTGCGGGACAAGGTGAACCGCGTCCTGGCCGACCTGCCGAAGGGGATCGACGCGCCGATCGTCGAGAAGCTCGACCCCGATGCCACGCCGATCCTCTCGGTCGCGATGGCGAGCCCGCGCTCGCTCCGCGAGACCACCGAGTTCGCCGACAAGGTGTTCCGCCGGCAGCTGGAGTCGATCAACGGCGTCGGCCAGGTGCTCGTCCTCGGGGGCCGCTCCCGCCGCATCAACGTCCGTCTCGACGCCGAGCGGCTCCGCTCCTACGGCCTCACCGCCGTCGACGTCCAGCGCGCCCTCCAGACCCAGAACGTCAAGATCCCGGGCGGTACGCTGAAGAGCGGCGCCAGCGAGGCGACGGTCCGCGTCTACGGTCGGGTCACCGACCCGAAGAAGTTCGAGACGATCGTCGTCTCCGAGCGGAACGGCCTGCCGATCCGGATCGGCGACGTCGCGACGGTGGAGGACGGCGAGGAGGAAGCGGTCACCGCCGCCTCCCGCGACGGAAAGGCGACCGTCCTCCTCTCCGTCCGAAAGCAGTCGGGCACCAACACCCTCGAGGTGATCAACCGGGTCAAGGAACGGCTCAGGGAGCTCGCGCCCCAGCTCCCGTCCGGCTACTCGCTGGAGATCGTGCGGGACCAGGGGCAGTTCATCACCGCCGCGGTCGACACCGTCAAGGAGCACCTCGTCGTCGGCGGCTTCCTGGCCGCGCTCGTGGTGCTCCTGTTCCTGGGCAACCTGCGCTCGACGATCATCGCGGCCATCGCGATCCCGACCTCGATCGTCGCGACGTACGCGTTGATGTACGCCATGGGCTTCACGCTCAATGTGCTGACGCTCCTCGCCCTCACGCTCGCGGTCGGGATCGTCATCGACGACGCCATCGTCGTCCTCGAGAACATCTTCCGGTTCGTCGAGGAGAAGCGGATGTCGCCGTTCCAGGCGGCGATCGACGCGACGAAGGAGATCGGGCTGGCCGTCCTGGCGACGACGCTCTCCCTCGTCGCCGTGTTCCTGCCGGTGGCGTTCATGGGCGGCATCGTGGGCCGCTTCATGAACTCGTTCGGCCTCACGATGGCCTTCGCCATCCTCGTCTCGCTCCTGGTCTCCTTCACGCTCACCCCGATGCTCTCCGCCCGGTGGCTGAAGGTGCCGGAGCGGAAGCCGGGCGCCGGGAGCCACGGCTCGAGCAAGAGCCAGGGCTTCTACCGCCTCGTCGACGGCGCGTATCACGCCATGCTGCGCTGGTCGATCGGCCACCGCTGGGCGGTCGTCGTCGTCTCGATCCTCGTCCTCTTCTCGACGGGCCCTCTCTTCAAGGCGGTCCCGAAGAACTTCCTGCCGTTCGACGACGAGTCGCAGTTCGAGGTGAACTACCGGCTCCCCGAGGGCTCCTCGCTCGAAGCCACGGAGATCCTGGGCAACCGGATGTCGCGCGAGATCAAGGAGCTTCCCGGCGTCGACTACGCGATCCTGACCGTGGGCGGCGACGCCAAGCGGACACCCAACGCCGGCACGATCTACGTGAAGCTCGTCGACCCGAAGCGCCGGAAGGAGCCCCAGGCGAAGCTGATGGACCGCGTGCGCAAGGAGGTCTTCACGCGGCACGCGAACCTCCGCACCGACGTCTCCTACGTCAACGCGTTCTCCGGCGGCGTGAAGAACACCGAGATCATGTACGTCGTCAACGGCCCCGACCTCGCGAAGCTGTCGCAGATCTCCGAGCACCTGCAGGGGAAGCTGAAGGCGATGCCGGGCGTGGTCGACGTCGACTCGTCCCTCATCTTCGGGAAGCCCGAGATCGGCGTGACGGTGGCGCGCGACAAGGCGTCCGACCTGGGCGTCTCGGTGGCGAACGTGGCCGAGACGCTCCGGGTCCTGGTCGGCGGCGTGAAGGTGAGCGCCTTCGACGACGGCGGCGAGCAGTACGACGTCTATCTCCGCGCCCGGCCCGAGGACCGCGGCGACTCGACCTCCCTGGCCCGTTTCACCGTGCCGTCGTACCGCCTCGGCGCGGTGCCGCTCGAGGACGTGACGTCCCTCAAGCCGGGCACCGGCCCCTCCGAGATCAACCGCCTGAACCGGCGCCGGCAGGTGACGATCTTCGCCAACATCCTGCCCGGCACCTCCTCCGAGACCGCCATCAAGATGCTGGTGGCCGAGACCCAGGCGATGAAGCTCGACCCCGCCTACTCGGCCCGCTTCATCGGCCGCTCCAAGGAGCAGGGACGCGCCGCGCAGAACTTCATCCTGGCGTTCGGCCTGTCGTTCATCTTCATGTACCTGATCCTGGCGGCCCAGTTCGAGAGCTGGCTCCACCCGATCACGATCCTCCTGGCGCTCCCCCTCACGGTGCCGTTCGCGCTCCTCTCGATCCTCATCTTCGGGCAGTCTCTGAACATCTTCACGTCGCTCGGTCTCCTCGTCCTCTTCGGCGTCGTCAAGAAGAACTCGATCCTCCAGGTCGAGTTCGCCAACCAGCTCCGCGAACGGGGCATGGACCGCGACTCCGCGGTCATCGAGGCGAGCCGGGAGCGGCTGCGCCCGATCCTGATGACGACGCTGGCCTTCGTGGCCGGCATGCTGCCGCTCCTCGTCTCGTCGGGCGCCGGCGCCGGCACGAACCGCGCGATCGGCTCGATCATCGTCGGCGGGCAGTCGCTGGCCCTGGTCCTGACGCTCCTGGCGACGCCCGTCGCCTACTCGCTCTTCGACGACGCGCAGCTCGGGCTCGCGCGCCTCTCGCGGCGGCTGGGCGGGCTCCTCCGCGGCCGTCCCGACGCGACCGTCCCGGCCGCCGAGCCGGAGCACGTGTGACGGGGGTCACTCGCACGCGCCGTCCAGCCGACCGACGAGCCTCGAGTTGCTAGACTAGACGCATGAAGAAGAAGACCCTGGTCGCCCTCCTCGGTGCCCTGGTGCTCGCGGTCCCGGCTTCCGCGCAGAACCTGCTGACGAACCCGGACTTCACGACCGACCTGAGCGGTTGGACGGCGACCGGGAACGGCACCTCCCTCTATCTGTCCTCCCAGGGCAGCACGGCTCTGGGCTCGGCCGACCTGGGCGCGGATCAGGACATGAGCATCACGCTCTCCCAGTGCATCGCCGTGACCGCGCTGTCGCTGTACGACCTGCGGACCGATACCCACACGGTCTCCGGCGCCGGCCAGAACGGCGTTTTCGTACGGTTCTTCTCGGGCGCGGGCTGCACCGGCAGCGACCTCGGCTCGCTCCCGACCGACACGACGGTCTCCGTGCCGAACCCCGTCGACGGCACCAGCTGGCTCCGGCGCACCCGCTCCTCCCTGGCCGCTCCCGCCGGCGCGGTGAGCGCGAGCGTGCAGCTCTTCGTCTCCGTCATCAGCTCGAAATCCCCGAAGCCGCTGGGCGGCGGCTTCACGGCCGAGGTGTACTTCGACCACGCCTTCTTCGGCGCGGCCGGCACCCCGGTCACGCTCCAGTCGCTGGACGCCGAGTAGGTCACCCGAAGTGAGATTCCGCCCGCTCTCCCTCGTTCTCGCCGCTCTGTGCGCCGGCGCTCCGGCTGCCGCCCAGAACCTCCTCACGAATCCCGAGTTCACCTCCAGCCTGAGCGGCTGGAGCTCGATCGGGAACGGGACGGCCACGCACGACCCGTCGATCGGCTCGACGGCCCTCGGGGCAGTCGTCCTCTCGGCCGGCGTCGGCCAGACCGCGACGATCGCCCAGTGCGTCGCGGTCTCCGCCGCGAGCCAGTACGACCTGAAGCACCAGACCCACTACTCCGGCGGTGGCGGCCCGAGCTCCACGAACACCGTCCTCGTCCGGTTCTTCTCGGGCGCCGGCTGTACGGGAACCGACCTCGGTACGATCGGGACGAACAGCGACATCGCGGTCTCCGGGATCGATCCGACGAACTGGTTCAGCCGCCAGCGCCTGGCCTTGACGCCTCCGGCGGGCTCGCTGAGCGCACGGGTGGAGCACTCGGCGATCTACGACGTCGCGCCGACGGGGCCGGCCGGAGGACCCGCGCCCGCCACCGTGTTCGGGGACCACTCGTTCTTCGGGCTCACCGGGACCCCCGTCACGCTCCAGACGTTCGACGGGGAGTAGGGCTCCAGACGGTCCCCTCGGGCTTCGGGCCCTTCCACAGCTCCAGGTAGAGCCGCGCGAACGAGGGCCGCGGCTCCGCGGGGTCGACGAGCCGCCCGAGGTGGATCCACGGCACCTCGGGATTCCGGTGGTGGGCCAGGTGGTGGTGGTAGTTCAGGAAGAGCGCCTGCACCACCCGATTCACCCTCAGGTTCCAGGCGCCTTCCGTCACGTGCCTCACGGAGAACGCATGGTCGGTGTACTGGAGCGCGCCCCAGTTGATCGCGAACGCCGCGTAGCACGTCATCCAGCCGGCGAAGGTCACGCCGAGCACGGTCACGAGCGTCACCTGGAACGCGATCGTGAACAGGATCTCGAGCCGGATCCGGAGCGCGTGGCGGCTGTCGTCGAGGTCCGCCAGCATGGCGTCGCCCCCCATCCGCGCCACACGCTCCGACTCCCTCCGCCGCAGCGCGTTCACGCGGAGCAGCCACGGACAGACGAGGTAGAGCAGGCAGCCGAGCGGTGCGAGGGCCCAGTAGAGGCCGGTGAGGATCCCGTACAGCTGGAGCGTCTTCAGTACGCGGCTGTCGTCCGGGTAGTAGAGGTCGAACATCTCGACGTCGCTCCGGTTCCGGCGGTGGTGGCCGAGGTGGCAGACCCGCTGGAACGTGAAGCCGGTCGGGAAGAACGCGGCTGAGAGGACGCCCATCCCGTCGTTCAGCCAGCGCGTCCGGCTGAACGCCCCGTGCACCGACTCGTGGAGGAGCGAGAAGATCGTGTTGGCGACGAACGAGAACGCCACCGCGCAGGCGATCCTCACGCTCCAGGACGACGTGCGCGACGCCGCGACCAGGAGTCCGGCCGCCGCACCGTAGCTCGCCGCGGCGATGGCGAGGTTCAGGCGGACGGGCGGGTCGAAGGACGGCACGCGGCTTAGAATACTGGCGTGGTGATGGCACCGGCGCTCCACTCCGGCGACACCTCGCTCGACGCCCTGAGGGTGCAGATGGAGGTCTTCCGCCGGATCGGGCCTGCGGCGCGCCTCGCACAGGCGCTGGAGCTGAGCGAGGCGGTGCGACGCGCCTCGGAGGCTGGTATTCGGATGCGACACCCGGACGCGCCAGACGACGAAGTCCGGCGTGAGGCCATCCGTATGGCGCTCGGCCCGGAGCTGTTCGCCGAGGCTTTCGGCGAGCGCCTCGGACGACGCCCCTGAGCCTCGACAGCTTCGTCCGCCGCCTCGTCTCGGAGCTCGAGTCCTGCGGGATCCCATACATGCTCTCCGGCTCGCTCGCCAGCGCGCACTTCGGTGAGGCTCGCTCGACCAACGACGTCGATCTCGTCATCGATCCCTCGGAAGAGCAGCTGAGGTCCTTCGTCTCGCGACTCGGCGGCAACGTCTACGTGAGCCGCCAGGGCGCCGGCGAGGCCCTACGAGAGCGAGGGATGTTCAACGTCGTCGACCTCGAGACCGGGTGGAAGGCCGACCTGATCATCCGGAAGAGCAGGCCATTCAGCCAGATCGAGCTCGGCCGGCGGCGTCCGGTCCCCGCGCTCGGCGCTGTCGTCTCCATGGTCTCTCCCGAGGATTCCATCCTGAGCAAGCTGGAGTGGGCGAAGGAGGGCGGCTCCGCCCGGCAACGCCGCGACGCCCTCGGAGTCGCGATCGTCCAGCGCGACGTCCTCGACCGCGACTACCTCCGGCGCTGGGCCGTCGAGCTGGGCGTCTCCGAATCGCTCGAGGAGGTGCTGGCCGCCGCGGACGAGGTGGCGCCGAGGTAGCGCCCCGCGAAGACGGAAGCCCAGCCGTCGCCCCGCTCCAGCGCGCTCGGCTTCACGTCACCGAGCCGCGCGCCGTTCGAGGTCTTCACCGCGAGGTACGTCTCGAGCCCACGTCCCTCGACCCGGAAGAGCCGTGTCGGCGCGAGCTGGCCGAGGTCGCGGGCGTAGCGGTAGTGGACGTTTTCCCCGAGCGCGGCGTCGAGCGCTCCCGCCAGGTCCGGAGCGGCATCGGGGGACTCGAGGAAGAGTGTGTAGCCGGCCCCGTCGAACGCGAGCATCGCAAAGGCCGGCGGCTCGGGGAGGAGCCTCGCCAGCACGTTCCTCACGTGCCCCTCGTGGAGCTTCTCGCCGAACCGATCCGAGACCGCCGCCTCGCGTCCCACGAACCGGAGGAGCGGCGCCTGGCCCACGAAGCCGGTCACCTCCACGAGGTCCCCGAGGCGGTACCGGTAGAGCCCGCCGCCCGTCGTGACGACGACCTCGTACACCTCGCCGCGCCGCGCCTCGTGCGGGCTCCGCGCGTCGCCTCTCCCGTCCAGCAGCTCGACGACGTGCGAGCGCACCGCGAGGAGGCCGCCCTCGGCGCCGGGCCACGGCAGGGTCACGAACGCCTCCGTCGCCACGAGCCCCTTCCGCTGCACCGCGACGCCCGGGAAGAGGCGCTCGACGGACGGGAGGAGCGGCGCGGACGGGCCGTCGCCCCAGCACGAGATCAGGGCGAGACGCGGCCAGAGTCGGCGGTGGAGGTCGGCGGCGCCGAGCGCCCGCTCCGCCTCCCGCGCCCGGCCGCGCGGCAACGACGGAAGGAGCGACGGCAGAACGTCGTGAAGAGACTCCATCAGCAGGGTCAGGAACGACGGGCTCCAGACCGAGATCAGGGACAGGTCGCGCCGGGCGACCAGGTGCCGCAGCGTCGCGCGCCGGAAGGCCTCGATCCCCGGCTCGCCTCGGACCTCCGCCGGCACCGCCTGCACGGCGCGCTGCAGGCGCCGCGCGATCGGGCCGAGATACGCGGCGTCGTCCTCGAAGCCGACCGGGATCCCTCCCGGGCTCGGCGCGGGCTCCGCACCCGCCGGCGAGATCCCCCAGTACGCGGCGCCCCGGAACGCGGCGGGGTGCTCCGCAGCGAGCGCCGCGATCCAGGCGTCGACGCCGCGCCGCATCTCCCGAGAGAGAGCGAGTGTGTACGGGATCAGCTTCGTCGCCGCCGTGGAGCCGCTCGTCGGCACGAGCCGCGTGACCGGCTCGACCGTGAGGACGCCCCCCTCGCCCCGCGCGATCCGCTCGATCGACGGAGCGAGATCGTCGTACCGGGCGAGCGGCACCCGGCTCCGGAAGTCGCGCAGGGAGCGGATCGCGTCGAAGCCGTGCGCGCGCCCGAACGCCGAGGCGGCGTTCCGGCGCACCAGGTCGAGGAGCAGCGCCTCCTGCGTCTCACCCGCCCGGGTCAGCGCCGTACCGAGCCGGAGCCGCTCCGGAAGCGCCGACGCGATCCAGAGTGCGTTGGCCGCCGCGCTCGCGAGCGGCATCAGACCCCGGCGAAGCGGCGCCCGATCGGCGTGAGATTCGCGGACGAAAGCTCGGTGAGGCACGCCAGCTCGTCGCCCCGCGCGTGGCCCGGGTTCCGCGCCGCGAAGAACGCCACGTGCGGGTCCTCGAGCCGCCTCGCGTCGAGATCGGCCACGCCGGGACGGAGCGGCGTCGGCTCCGGCAGCCGCACGATGCCCGCCGACGCGTCGTACCGCTCCCCGAACTTCCGGCGCGCGAGAGCGTCCAGGCGCGCCTGCTGGTCGCGCGGGGTGGCCCGGTCGTGCGCCGGGAAGAAGTCGCGGAAGAACACCGGGAGAAAGCGGTACGTCTTGTAGCCCGAGCTGATCAGGAACCAGAAGACGCGGCCTTCCACGGTGCGCCCCACCTCGAAGACGTGGCGTCCGAACGCCCGCGCCAGGTCGCGCCGGCCCCACCAGCGGCGGTCGACGATGGTGTCGCCGGAGAAGAACGCGACGACCCTCTCGCGGTCCAGGTCGGCGTCGAGACGCATCAGCGTCGAGAAGCCGCGGATCGCGCCGCTTCCAGACTCGCGCAGGACGATCGCCCACTCCTTCTCGGCCAGGTCGGCCTCGAACCCCGCGCGCGTCACGCCCAGGAAGTGCGCGTCCATCAGCGCGAGCATCGCCGCGCGCTCGGTCGGCGAGAGATCCCGGACCGGCGTCACCTCGCCGGCCAGCGAGGCGAGGCCGGTCGCCGCGTCAGAGAGCGCCGATCTCGACATGCGGGACGCGATCGTCGAGACGCGCGGCGAGGTCCGGATCGCCGGGGAAGGTCACGCCGTACAGGCGGCTCCGGTACCTCACGTGTCGCCTCCTCCGCGCGACGGGGAGGAGCGGGTCGCGCGAGGTCAGGCCGAGCATCAGCCAAGCATAGCCGCGCGCCGATGCCTCGCCGAGGAGCCCTGTCAGGAGCGCGTCGAAAGCGCCCGGATCGTCGTCGGCGAGGGCGAGAAGCGAGACCGTGGCGTACCGGACGCGCTCCCCCAGGGCCGGCAGCGGCGGCCCGCCCCGCAGCCTCTGGAGCACGTTGTGGACCCGCCGCAGCCCGGGCGGATAACCCCGCACCACCGTCTGCTTGAAGCCGGATTGGTCCCAGAGGGCGCCCGCCCCGACGATCGCGCCCTCGCGCCGGACGACCCAGAGGTCGCGCGCCGGCGGTCCCGCCACGCCGTCGAGCGACGTCGCCTCGACGCACGGGAAGAGGTTCCTCCGGACGCCCGTCTCGTTCAGGAAGGCGACCGCCGCGTCGAGGCCGTCGTCGACGGCGCGCGCGACGTCGAGGGGCGGGGTCCGCGGCGGGCGCACCTCGAGCGCGAGCGTCTCGACCCGCGCGATCTCCCGGTAGCGCGGCACGCTCGGCCGAGGCGCCTCGACGAGGAGCCGCCGGGCGGCGGCGTTCTCCTCCACGATCGTGGTCACGTAGCCGAGCGTGCGCCCGTCGCGGTGCAGCTCGGCCAGGAAGCGGAAGCCCGCGGTGACGAGACCCCGCCCCTCGTGCCCGCGCGCCACGCGGAGCTGGCTCAGGTAGCCGACGTCCTCCCGGACGCCGTTCACGTGGAGCGGACGCACCGCGCGCGACGCGACCCCGGCGATCGCGCCGGACGCCTCGTCCCGGGCGACGAACGTCTGCACGAACGGGCCGAGCGACCTCTCCCCGAGGAAGTAGTCCGGCTCGCGCTCGTACGTGACCGCGATGCGGCCCGGGACGGGGCTTTCGGCGAGGAGCCGGCGAAGCGCGGCGTCGTCCCCGGGAGCCGCGAGCTCGAAGCGAAACGGCATCCGCCTCACGCGAGGCGCGTGGCGAGGTCCGGGGCGGGAGGCGCCTCGTAGCCCGTGACCTCGCGACCGTCCACCGTCAGGAGCGGTCCGGTGAAGCCCTCGTCACCCAGCGGGAACTCGTTCCGCTGGGTGACCTCCTTCCGGATAAGGGTGTTGATCGTGAAGAAGCTCCCCCACATGAAGAGGTTCCCGGCGTTCACCGGGTCGAGGCTCCGGCGCGCGATGGAGGAGAACCGATAGAAGCGGCGCCGCGCCTCGAGACACGCGTCGCGCACCTCCACGGCCGTCATCCCGCGCGGCGCGAACGGGACCATGCCGTAGCGGTACGCCGGGTCGAGCCACCAACGGTCGAAGAGGAGCCGCCCCTCGGCCTCGAGTCTCTCGTAGAGCGGCGTCCCGGGGAACGGCGTCAGGTGGTTGAACGCCACGATGTAGAACCGGTGCCGCTCCGCGAACGCCGACACCTCCCGGAACGTCTCCACCGTGTCGCCGTCGTAGCCGAGGATGAACGTCGTGTAGAGACGGATCCCGAATCGACGGAGGTTCGCGAGCGCCGCCTCGTAGCCCCCCTTCATGGTGTTGAACGACTTCTGCATCAGCCGGAGGTTCGCGGGGTTCAGCGACTCGAAGCCGATCAGCACGCCCTGGCAGCCGCTGTCGCGGAGGAGCCCGAGCAGCTCCTCGTCGTGCGCGACGTTGATGCTGGCCTGGCTCACCCAGCGGACGTGGAGCTTCGCGAGCGCGCGGTACAGCTCCTTGGCCTCGTCGAGGTTCGACGTGATGTTGTCGTCCACGAAGAAGACCAGGCGGCGCCCCGACGCCACGACCTCGCGCACCTCGTCGAGGACGTCGCCGACCGGACGGCGGGTCTGGGTGCTGCCGAAGAACGACTGCACCGCGCAGAACTCGCACCGGAAGTGGCAGCCGCGCCCCGCCTCCACGAGACCGACCGGCAGATACCGCTTCCCCGCGAAGATCGAGCGATCGGGCCGGAGGCCGGCGAGGCGCGGCCGCGCCGTCGACCGATAGACGGGTCGCAGCGTGCCGGCGCGCGCGTCGTCGATCAGCTCCTCCCAGACGGCCTCGGCCTCGCCCACGACGATGGCGTCGGCGAACGCCGCCACCTCATCCGGCACCAGCGTCGCGTGGAAGCCGCCCATCACCACGGGCACGCCACGGCGCCGGTACTCGGTGGCGATCTGGTAGGCCCGCCGGGCGGTGTACGTCTCCACGCTGATCGCCACGAGGTCGGTCGGCTCGTCGTACGGGATCTCCTCCATCCGGTCGTCGTGGAACCTCACGCTGACGCCGGGGCGAGGCGTCAGCCCCGCGAGGAGCGCGGCCGCGAGCGGCTCCATCTGCCAGGCCCGGATGTACGGCTCCCCCACGCGCCGCCCGATGCACGGGTGGATCAGGGTCAGCCTCAAAGATCCTCCCGTCGGCCGTGGGGGGGTCCGGGGGGCCCGGCGTCGGGGCGCAGAGCGCCTGGGGCCCCCCGGCTCACAGCGTCGCCTCGCGGCAGGTGTAGAAGCGCGACAGGTTGTGCGCGTAGAACCGGTAGCCGAGGTTCGCGGCGATCGAGACCGGCAGCTGGATCCGCGAGCCGAGGAGGCGCCGCGCCATCGACTTCAGGCCGTACACGCTCTTCCAGACCCGCTCCGTCCCGGCGAGGAGCGCCTCCGGCGTCAGGTTCCGCGGCCGGAAGACGACGTGCTGCCCGTCGTAGTACGACCAGTCCTCGTGGAGGATCCGTCCTTCGGCCTTCAGCCGCGTGAAGAGCGGCGTTCCCGGGAAAGGCGTCAGCACCGCGAAGCGCGGAAGGTCGAGCCGGCTCTCGACCGCGAAGTCGGCCGTGTCGTCGAACGCGGCCTCCGTGTCGTGGTCGAAGCCGAAGACGAAGCAGCCCTGGATCGCGATGCCACGGGCGTGGATCCGGTCGATCACCTCGCGATAGCTCCGCCTCAGGTTGAAGGCCTTTCCCGTCTCCATCACCGAGGCCTCGCAGAGCGACTCGAAGCCCAGGAGGAGGCCCCGGCAGCCGCTCTCCGCCGCCAGGTCGAGGAGCTCGTCGTCCCCCGCGATCGTGGTCGTGGCGAGGCCGCCCCAGCGCACCTTCAGGGGCACCAGCGCGCGGAACAGCTCCTTGGCGTACGCCGTGTCGGCGATCAGGTTGAGGTCCAGGAACAGCAGGCGCCGTGCGCCGAGCTGCTTCACGTCCGCCACCACCTCCGCCACCGGCTTCTGGATCGGTCGCCCCCACGCCGACGGCACGACGCAGAACTCGCAGCGGTAGGTGCAGCCCCGCGTCGCCTCGAACGTGGCGTGGAGCGAGTAGTGGCTGCGCGGCAGGAGCTCGCGCCTCGGGAACGGAAGGCCGGCGAGCGAGAGGCCGGGCGCCTGGTCGTAGCGCGGCCGCATCCGTCCCGCGGCGAAGTCGTGGAGGAGGCGTGGCCACGATTCCTCGGCGTAGCCGACGACGACGGCATCGGCATGCGCCGCCGCCTCGTCGGGCATCAGGGTCGGGTGGACGCCGCCCAGCACCACCGGCACGCCGCGCGCGCGGAACGCGTCGGCCAGCTCGTACGAACGCGGGGCCGTCCCGGTGATCGCGCTGATCGCGACGAGGTCGAACGGAGCCGACGGGTCGAGGTCGTGGATCCCCTCGTCGACCAGCGTGAGGCTCGCGTGCAGCTCGGGCGGCACCAGCGACGCGAGCGTCGTCAACGTCAGGGGCATGTACCGGAGCGACTTCTTCCAGATGCCCGTCCGATGCCGGTAGAGCGGCCCGCACGGCGACAGGAGGAGGATCCGCGGCCCCGTCACGCCGGGCAGGGTACTTCAGGATCCGTGAGACGCGGACCGCTCCGTTGAAGGCCGCGGCGCCGAGGGCGCCACCTCGACACGGCCCGGCCTGTACCGGACCACCGGCTCGCCGCTCAGGGCGTCCAGCACCGAGACGAGCCCGCCCGGCACCGCCTTCTGCCAGATCGCGCGCCACGCCGCGGCGGCCCCGCGGCGGGCTTCCTCGGGGCGCTGGTACCAGCGGCCGCCCACCTCGATCACCAGGAGACGCGGCAGCTTCGGATCCCGGGTGGCCCGTACCACGCCCGACTCGGCGCGCGACACCTCGGAGTTCAGGTCGGCGACCAGCTCGGACGGGGTCGGGTCGTGCGCCCGGAGCGGCCCGGTCAGGACCGCTCCGAGCGTCAGCCCGAGGAACGCCGGGGAGAGCCTCACCGGTCCGGCGTCGGCGCCACCACCCGGCGGGCGGGCTCGGGGAGCCTCGACTGGAACGCGGCGATCTCGGCCTCCCCGATGCAGAGCTTCATCCACGGGTAGTAGTCGCCGTGGCTGGTGACGGGGGGCGGGGTCGAGGCACCGGCGGACACGACGGTGCCCCGCGGAACCCTGAGCGCGTCGAGGCCGGGTGCGACGTAGCCCTTGCCGTCCCAGTCGACGAAGATCGGGTTCGTGAAGGCCCACGGCACGAAGCCGGGGGCGATCGCCGCGTAGATCCCCGGCGAGGCGGGCTGGATCAGGCCGCGATCGCCCGAGTCGAGATAGCCGTTCGCGTTGGTGTCGCCCAGGTCGACGACGCCGTCGCCGTCCGTGTCGTACGCCTGGGGCAGACGGATTCCCGCCTCCGCCGTGTAGTAGGCGTCACGTGTCGGGGAGACCTGGAACGTCGCCGCGAAGCGGCGGACCCCTTCGGCCGACGTCGGGTCGGCGGGCGCCTTCCTCACGTTCAGCCAGGTGTCGGCGTTGAACGCGCGGATGATCCGGCCGTTCTCCAGGAGGAGCACCTCGTCGACCGGCACCCAGGCCGGGGCGTCGACCTCGAGGCGCACCGTGATCGGCGCGCCGCGCGACTTGCGGATCGTCGAGCCGATCGGGTGGCCGTCGATGGACAGGCGGATGTACGGGCCGGAGGTGCCCAGGACGTTGCCCGACTTCACGCCCTCCACGAGGTCCTGGTCGGTGACCTCCGCGGGCACGTCGGACGGTACGGCGACGTAGCTGCGAGGGAATCCGGCCGCCTCCACGATGGCCCGGTGGGAGTCGGAGACGGCCGTGGCCGTCTTGACGATTCCCTGGTTCAAGAGCCCGAACCAGTCGTTGCGCGCCTGCTGGAGCTCGCCGATCGAGCTGCTCGTGAAGATCTCCATCGCGTCGAAGCCAAGGCTGCTCTTGCCGGAGAAGGGGCTCGCCAGCAGGAGAGGGGCCGGGACCTCTTTCGTGGGGTCGAAGCCGATGGTGTTGAAGAGGCCGATGATCGTGAGCCCCGCGAGCCCGGCCCGCGGGTGGTTGAGCTGCACGACCTTCTCGACGCCCGGGTTGTTGAGCTCCATCCGGTCGTAGAAGATCGCCGCCGGCACGTACTCGGTCTGAGGCGCTCCGCGCCGGGACGCGAGCGGATCGACCTTGACCGGGAAGACGTTGTGGTGGCCGAAGCCCTGCGGGAACGTCGGCGTCGGCAGGCTGGTGGTCAGCTCGTTCCCGATGACGGTCTTGAGCGCGTCACCCAGGCCGAGCTTCTTGGTCGCGGGGGCGAGGTCGGTGATGAAGTTGTGGTCGGTCGAGACGAGCACCTCCACGCCCTCGGCCGCGTAGCTGCGCACCCGGTCCTCCAGCGGGACGGAGGCGTCGAAGCTGCGCGCGGAGTGGACGTGGAAGTCGGCCGAGACGTAGCCCTCGGTGTCGACGACGCGGCGCAGGTCGAGGTCGACGTGGACCTCCTTGCCCGCGAGCACCGTGACGGTCTTGCGCGCGATCGTGCGCTCCGGCCCGCGCGAGGCGATCACCTGGTACGTACCGGGCCGGATCGTCTGGACGATCCCGTCGGGCCCGGCGAAGAGGAAGTTCGACGCCGGAGTCGCGCCGTAGGTGGACGCCTGCAGGTCCTCGACCGGCTTGAACGAAGCCGGGTCGAAGGTGACGCCGGAGAAGTAGCGCGAGAAGTCGGGGTTGGGCGAGCCCTCCACGCCGAGGAACGTGAGCTTCGCCGTCACCGGGACGCCGTCCTCCTTCACGGTGGCGTGGACGCGCCCGACGGCCGACAACTTCGGGATGCTCGCGAACGCCTCCTGGCCGGCGGCGACGGAGAGCCGCACCCCGGTCACGTCCTTCCGCTCCGGGGAGACGACCGTCAAGGTGTACTCGCCGACCGGCAGGACGGCCGTGAAGGCACCGGTCTTGTCCGTCCGGATCCAGGTCATCGGAAGCGTCGCCGGTCCGAAGAGCGCCGGGAGGGTCCCCTCGACCAGGATCGCGGCCTCCACGTCCTGCGCGTCGTCGGCGTCGACGTCGCCCGCGACGAGCGAGACGGGCGGGACCGGGAACGTGATCGGATCGGAGGCGAAGCGCTTGAACGCTTCGTCGGAGACCGACGCGACGTCGTTGCGGTCGCCGACCAGGATCGTCCGGACGTACGTCAGGCTCCCCCCGGGCGGGATCGACGGCGAATGGGCCGGGTCGAACGGGTTGCCGACCGCCGACACCAGCGCGCTGTTGACGCCCATCAGCGTCGCGAGCTGGGTGACGTTGGGCTTCGCCGGACCCGCCGGCCCGTCGATGTCGAACAGGAGGGTTCCCGGCAGGATCCCGTACGACACCTCGCCGCACGAGGCACCGCTCACGGTGTCGATCATCCCGTCGCCGGGCGCGAGGTTCCCGGGTAGCGCGACGAACGGGTAGAGCCCCAGGGCGGCCCCGATCCCCTGCGGCGTCAGCTCGAGGACCGGGTGGCTGAAGCCGCGCCCCGGGAACGGCGCGAACGGCAGGAGGGCCCGGGCCGAGAGCGGCACGGCGTCGGTGATGTTGAAGACGGGGGCAGCGGCCTTCCCCGCGTTGATCACGGTCGTGGTGATCGTCAGGGCCGTCGCTCCCGGAAGGAGCGCGTACTCCGTCTGCACGAGGAGCGTCGGGCTCGACGGCGTCGAGAGGGGCGGGAAGATCAGGAAGCCCTGCGCCGTGACCTTGGCGACCTCGGGGGCGGCGGAGGCGCTCACCTGGGTGTAGAAGAACGCGTTCTGCGGGTTCAGGTTCGCGACCTGGAACACCTGGGTGAGCTGGTCGTTCCCCTTTCCGACGAGGCCCAGGTCGACGAGAGTCCCTCCGGTCGGCGAGAGGACGTTCTGCAACGGGGCCTGGACGCCCGCCGCGAGGAGGTCGGGGGCGAAGCCGGCGTCGTCGATCACGGCCTCGACGATCCCGTTCGAGAGGTACCAGTCTCCGATGCCTCCGATGGCATCGGAGCCGGCGACGAGCCGTGTGGCGGCGTTCGCCTGCGTGATCCGCTCCGCCACGATCGGGCGCGATTCCTCGGCGGCCAGCGGGAGGGTGGAAAACACGGAGAGGAGGACGGCGGTGGTGAGCTTCATTCTGGAATCCTCCATGGGTGGTTTGCTGCGTTAGATCCTACTCCCCGGGGGAGCGGGCCTTCCGCCCGGCGCCGGGAGCGCCGGACGCGCGCCGAGGAATTCGAAGAGGCTCCCGAGCACGGGCTCGGTGCGGGCGGCCCCGACGTCGAATCGGATGCCGTCGAGGATCGACAGGTCGCGCGCCAGGAAGCGCGTGAAGAGCCAGCGCGAAACGGGGCCGCGCAGGGGGTCGAGGGGGCCACGGGGCACCACGCCGAAGAGGGGCCGCACCTCCGTCACGCCGCCCCGAGGCAGGAGACCGAGGAGGAGGAGGGCCCTCTCCCGCCCCGCCTCGCTCTCCACCACGACGAGCGGCCCGCCGACGCACCGGATCGACACGCGTACACGATCCGCCGCGAGTCGCCGCACCAGTCGATCGCTGGCCGAGCGGCCGACGACTCGGGCGACGTACCGGAGGCGCAGCGTGTCGGGCTCGGGCGCGTCGACCTCGACCGGCTCCACGAGCTCGCGCCCGTGGACCGTCACGAAGTGGGCGACGTCGAATCCGTTCGCCACGACCGCCCACCAGGGGCAGCGCAGGGTCACTACCGGCCCGGACGCGATCCGGAACGCGCCCTCCGGAAGGCGGAGGGGAAACGGGGCCACCGTTCCCGGCGCCACGAACAGCCCCCCCCGGGTCTCGACCACGGGGTGCGCCGGCTGGAACCCTCCCGCCTCGGGACCGACACAGGCGCCGCTCCGGTCGTAGCGCCGGTGGTGGAGCGGGCAGCGGAGCGTCTCCTCCACGACGTCGCCGGCCGCGAGGCGCGCGCCGAGATGGGTGCAGGTCGAGGAGAGCGCCGCGACGCCGCCGGACGCGCCCCGGAAGAGGGCGACCTCGCGTCCCCCCACCTCGCGGGCGAGCACGGCACCGGGCCGCAGCTCGGTCGAGAGGGCCGCGAGGTACCAGGCGTCGGGGTGCTCGGGCGGGCTCGTCACGAGGACTCGAGGATCCCCTGCCTCGCGAGCCAGAGGAAGAGGCGATAGAGCAGCGCGGAAGCGGCGGGGACGCGGAGGAAGTGGTCGGCGCCCCAGACGGGATAGACGTGCCCGCCCGGCACGATCGCGTCGGTGACGAGGGTGCTCCCGTCGTTCGGGCCGAGCGGGGCGAGGGCGCGATGCCGGGCCAGCGCGCGTCCGCCGAGGTGCGCGAGGAGCGGCAGGCCGACCACGTTGACGATCGGGAAGCCGGCGGGCACGCGCGGCTCTCCGGACAGAGGACCCCGATCGCGCGACAGCTCCGCCAGGGTCGCCCACGAGACGCCGACGGCCGAGAGGAACGCCCGCGCCGCGAGCCGCCTCGGTACCGAGGCGTCGAGGAGCTGATCGGCGAGGGGCGTGCCCCTCACCAGGCCGCACACCTGGATCCAGACGGCGACCGCGCGCGCCGCCTCGGGGTGCCGTTCGAGCGCGAGGCGCGCCTCGGCCCCGCCGCGGCTCAACGTCGTGAGGACGACGGAGCGCGCCGGCGACGCGAGGAGCCGCCGGGCGAGGAGCTCCGCGTTCGACGTGACGCCTCCGGTACTCGCGCTCGGCAGCAGCTCGGTCGCGAGCCCGAACGAGGCGGCGACGCTCGCCACCAGACGGCCGTCTCCTCCGAGGCCCGGAAGCTCCCGGTAGAACGCCGCGGGCACCACGAGCTGCGTCCCGAGGAGTCGCGGGAGCCGGGACGGATCGACCGGGAGCGCGTCGATGCCCTTCACGAACGGGGCGTGGGCGCACCTCAGCGCGGCGTCGAGGAGGGCCGTCGCACGATCGATTCCGTCCTCTTCGACGACGCGCCGGAGCGACCCGGCGTCCGGTACCAGGACGGCACGCGGATCGGCGGCCGCCTCGGCCCGGAGGCGCACCTCGTCGACGGCCGGCGGCAAGGCCTCGGTAGGGCGCAGCAGCCAGGCCACCGTCCTCGTCCCCGTACAATCCTCCCGAATTCCCCGTCCTGCTCCTCCGGAGGTTACGTGATGCGCCGACGCGCTCTTCTCGCCGTGCCCTGCTTCCTCCTCGCCGCCGCGACGCTCCGGGCGCAGGCACCCGCGGCACCCGG